>JALYTI010000503.1 GCA_030854375.1 Acidobacteriota bacterium
CAGCTGGCAGGAAAAACCGGCGCCGATCGGCAAGTACTCGAGCAGATCAGGACGGCCTTAAAAGCTGCCAAGTCAGTCCGGAAATAAATGCAGAGCTCACAAGCGCCGCGTTTGCATTACCGTTAGGAGCGCTTCATGACGGTCGCGGTGAAGCAGGCGATTAGTTGACAGCCCAAACTTGCCCGACTGTTGTGCCCGGCGTTAGAGTTCCCGAACCCTTTTTCAAATGCAGGGAGGATCGTAACTCAGTGGAAAGAGTACCGAGCGCCAGTTATAGCTTAACTCTGCGCGTGAAGCTCTCAACTCGAGCGGGAACTCTAGGCGAAGTTGCGACGGCGATTGGACGAGCGGGCGGCGACATCGGCGCCATTGACATCGTGAGCGCCGGCAGCGACTACATCGTTCGCGACGTCACCGTAAGTGCCACCTCCAGCGAGCACGGCGAAAAGATCGTCGCAGCGGTTAGAGACATCGATGGTATCGAGGTCATCAACGTCTCCGACCGGACGTTCCTCATGCACCTGGGCGGAAAGATTGAAGTAGTATCGAAGATGCCTCTGAAAACTCGCGCCGATCTTTCCATGGCCTATACACCGGGAGTCGCTCGCGTCTGCCTGGCGATTCATAAAGATCCGGAAAAAGCTTTTACCCTGACAATCAAGAAGAACACCGTGGCCATCGTAAGTGATGGTACCGCCGTACTCGGCCTGGGCGATATTGGTCCGGCTGCAGCGATGCCGGTGATGGAAGGGAAGGCAATGCTATTTAAAGAGTTCGCCGGCGTGAATGCTTTTCCCATCTGCTTGAACACGAAAGACCCCGACGAGATCGTTCGTATAGTGAAAGGGATCTCTACCGCATTTGGCGGAATCAATCTCGAAGACATTTCCGCGCCGCGGTGCTTTGAGATCGAGGATCGACTAAAGGAGGAACTCGACATCCCGGTGTTCCATGACGATCAGCACGGCACAGCAGTGGTTGTTCTGGCAGCTTTAATTAATGCACTCAAACTCGTGGGTAAGCAGATGAGCGATATCAAGGTCGTCGTTAACGGCGTTGGCGCGGCTGGTGTGGCTTGCAGCAAAATCATCATGGCTGCCGGTGTTCGCAATATTATTGGCTGCGACCAGCAGGGCGCCTTGTATCGTGGGCGCCGCGAACATATGAACTGGGTGAAGGATTGGTACGCACGGAATTCAAATACTCAAGAAGAGAAGGGGACGGTCCATGACGTCATCAAAGGCGCCGACGTTTTTCTTGGATTGTCCGTGCCGGGTGTGATCAATGAAAATGATTTGAAGCAGATGGCGGAAAAACCGATTGTCTTCGCGATGGCCAATCCCACGCCTGAGATAATGCCGGAGGATGCCGATCCCTATGTTGCCGTGATGGCCACCGGGCGTTCGGATTATCCGAATCAAATTAACAACGTGCTTTGTTTCCCCGGAATATTTCGCGGTGCGCTCGCGTGCCGTGCTTCGCGCATCAACGAGGAAATGAAGCTCGCAGCGGCCAAGGCTATCGCCGGCATCATCACCGACACCGAGCTCCATCCCGAATACATCGTTCCCTCGGTCTTCGATAAGCGTGTAGCGGAAGCCGTTGCGCGCGATGTAGAGGCTGCGGCTCACGCAAGTGGAGTTGCGCGCCGCCGGGAACTGCTCGGCGGAGAATTGACATAGGGCACGCAGCAAACAGCAAACAGCAAACAGTAGACAGCAAACAGCGAACAGCAAACAGCAGATCGCAGACCGCCTTTGAATTAACTTCGTTTTGTTCCTACTGTCTACTGTCTACTGCGACTCTTTACTGTATGCTGTTTACTGTTTACTGTTTACTGTTTGCTACCTACTGTTTGTTGTATTCTTGCCAGCATGAAAGCCATTCAGGTTGCCAGAGTCGGTGGTCCGGAAGTTCTCACGCTCGTCGACCTTCCCATTCCAGATCCAGAACCAAATGAAACGGTGGTGCAGATCAAAGCGGCAGGCGTGAATTTCATCGACGTCTACTTCCGCGAGGGTCGCTATCCAACGCCACTCCCTTTCATCAATGGCCAGGAAGCGGCGGGCATAGTAATAGCGACGGGTTCTGAAGTAACCAACGTAAGACTTGGGGGACGCGTGGCCTATGCGGGCGTCCTGGGAAGCTATGCCGAGTACGCTGCTGTGCCCGCTAACCGTCTGGTTAAGATTCCCGATCAGCTCGACTTCCATCAGGCTGCTGCGGCCATGCTCCAGGGTATGACGGCGCACTATCTTAGTCACAGCACGTATCCGATCAAACAAGGTGAGACAGCGCTGATTCATGCCGCGGCTGGAGGCGTGGGACTCTTGCTGGTCCAGATGTGCAAACTGCTTGGCGCGCGAGTGGTCGCGACGGCCGGCTCAGATGAGAAAGCCGAACTCGCCCGCAACGCGGGCGCTGATGAGGTAATCATTTATACGAAGCTGGATTTTGAAACGGAGACACACCGTCTTACAGGCGGCAAGGGAGTTGACGTTGTCTATGACGGAGTCGGGAATGCTACCTTCGAAAAGGATCTTAATGTGCTGCGGCGTCGCGGGTGTCTGGTCCTCTTCGGCGGAGCAAGCGGCGCGGTTCCACCGTTCGATCTTCTTAAGCTTACGCAAAAAGGCTCGCTCTATGTAACGCGACCAAGCCTGGCCCATTACATTGCCACTCGCGAGGAGCTGGAACAGCGGTCCACTGATGTAATGCAGATGATCATTCGAGGCGACTTGAAACTTCGGATACATAAAACGTATCCGTTGGCTGAAGCGCAAGAGGCGCACCGGGATCTTGAAGGTAGAAAGACAACCGGAAAGCTACTACTGACAACGTCCTAACTCTCCTGATGTGCGGAAGATCTGTCACCTTCCGTTAGTG
>JALYTI010000504.1 GCA_030854375.1 Acidobacteriota bacterium
GTGCGGTAAGGCTGCGCCTTACCGCAGGGCTCTCTTCTATTTCTGGAGGCTGCGCCTCATTGCGCGTCGGAGGCGTAGCCTCGAATTAAATATCGCTTGCCGGTAAGGCGGAGCCTTACCGCACTGTCCGGCGGCAAAGCCGCATACTTCCTCAAACAGGATCGAGGGTTCCGCACTGTCCGGCGGCAAAGCCGCATACTTCCTCAAACAGGATCGAGGGTTCCGCACTGTCCGGCGGCAAAGCCGCATACTTCTCAAAGGGATCGAACAACAGTTCAGCACTGTCTGGCGGCAAAGACCCATGCTTCCTCAGCAGGATCATGCAACCGTGCCAAGCGCAGCGGCGACGCGTTGGTTCACAAACTGCCCCTGATGCGTGACGCAGGATGGGCCAACCACATCATCGTTCAGGTCGATATTTAGTTGTCCATCCTTGATTAGTAAACTAAGAAACGCTGTGACGTTTCGTGAATAGAGTTGGCTCGCGTGGACTGGAACAGTTGCCGGCAAATTGGTCGGGGCCATAATTGTCACGCCGTTGCGCTCCACAATCTCGTCCGCCTTGCTTAGCGCGCAATTGCCCCCTGTTGCGCCGGCTAGATCAACAATCACTGATCCCCGTCTCATTCCATTCACTGCTTCTTCAGTTACCAACAACGGCGCGCGTCTGCCAGGAACCTGCGCTGTTGTAATTACCACATCCGCTGTTTTTGCGCGTTCTGCGATTAAGTCTCGACCGCGTTTCAATGCCTCTTCAGACAACTCAACTGCGTAACCACCCGCGTCTTCAGTTTTGAGTCCACCCAGATCAACTTCTAAAAACGTTGCTCCGAGCGAACGCACCTGTTCTCCCGCGGCCGCGCGTACGTCGTAACCTTCGACAACAGCTCCCAGTCGGCGAGCTGTAGCAATTGCCTGCAGCCCGGCCACACCTGCTCCCAACACCAGCACGCGCGCTGGAGGCACAGTGCCCGCAGCAGTCATCAATAAGGGAAACATCCTGGGAATTTGCGACGCTCCCACAAGCACGGCTTTATAACCAGCGACCGTGGCCATGGATGAAAGCGCATCCATGGCTTGAGCTCGCGTTATGCGAGGAATGAGTTCCATCGCAAACGTAGTCAGGCTACGCTTCAGCGCCGGTTCCAAAGCTTCGGGTTCGTCTAGTGGACGTAGGAAGCCAAGGACGACCGCGCCCTCTTTCAGTTCCGCAAAAATCTGAGCGGCAGGCCGGTTGACGGTAACCAGAACATCGGCGGAGTCAAGCAGCTCTTTGCGATCCTTTGAAACTCCCGCTCCGGCTTCAATGTAGTCGTCATCCGTGCGCGCTGCGGCGAGGCCCGCCTGACTTTCTACGGACACCGATACCTTCAGCGCGACAAGTTTTTTTACCGAGTCGGGCATGAGCGCGACGCGTGCTTCCCCCGCTTGTGTCTCTCGCAACACAACTACATTCATTCGGCTCTCCGCGCTGGTGATCTTTTTAACCTGGGTTGAAAAGAAAATACGTGAACCAGGAAGGCAGGAACTTTCGCACTGGTTCCATCCGCGAGGTAATTGGGCATAGACCTTTGAGGCTCAGGAATCTCGAATGACCTGCTTGCAGATCGGCAGCTTGCGCAACTGCTTGAAATCTTATTCGTACGCGAACGCCGGGCAGTATAGCATCAGCCGCAAACGCGCCAAAAAAATTTGGAGTGCGGCGACTTGGCGCCGCTTTGGTCGTCGGCGGCTTGACGCCGCAGTCCTCGACGAAACCATTCAACTATCAAGCCTGCGACAAGTCGCAGCCGACCAAAGCGCCGACTGGTCGGCGCACTCCAAAAATCGACACCTCCATCAGCTATCGCCCTGCAGCCTCAGAATACGTACTCGCTTGATTCAGAAGCTCGATTGCTTTCTGGTCCAACTCAAGATTCGTGGCTTCAATCAAATCGCTGAGTTGCTCCAAACTCGTCGCGCTGGCGATGGGTGCGGTAATGCTCGGGCGCGCGATGAGCCAGGCGAGCGCCACTCTCGTTGGATTCGAGTCATATTGCGATGCGACTTGATCCAGCGCCTCGAGAATTCGAAAGCCACGCTCATTCAGATATTTCTTGATGTCTTTTCCGCGCGCGCTCTTTCCAAGATCGGCCTCCGAACGATACTTGCCCGTCAGAAAGCCACTCGCTAAAGAGTAGTAGTTGATTACGCCTATCCCCTTTTCCAAACAGAGCGGTTCGAGCTGCTGTTCATACTCGGCACGATCATAGAGATTGTACAAAGGTTGAAGGCTTTCATATCGCGGTATCCCATTCCGCTCGCTAACATCCAATGCCTGAGAAAGCCGGTCTGCTGTGTAATTCGAAGCCCCGATGGCCCTGACCTTACCTTGTTCGATTAACTGGGCAAACGCTGAGAGCGTCTCCTCAAGTTGCGTCTCTTTATCATCTTCGTGAGACTGATATAGATCGATGTAATCCGTTTGCAGTCGTCTCAGTGAATCCTCAACCGCACGCTGCATGTAGGATCTTGAAAGGCCTTTCTTTCCAGGCCCCATGTCCAATCCAACCTTGGTAGCGATAACAACGTCTTTTCGATTCCCGCTGCGTTTCAGCCATTTACCGATGATGCTTTCGGATTCCCCGCCCTGGTTACCAGGAACCCAGGTCGAGTAGATGTCGGCAGTGTCAATGAGATTAAATCCGGACGCAACAAACGCATCCATTAACTGAAACGAGGTGGGCTCATCCACAGTCCAGCCAAAGACGTTACCGCCAAAGGCAAGAGGCGCCACTTCTAATCCGGAATTTCCAAGTTTGCGTTTCTTCATTTCTTTCCTCCATATCTCCCAACTCTGCCAACTCTGCGTTCGCCGCCAAGTGGAGACCTCAGGGGAAACCGCC
>JALYTI010000071.1 GCA_030854375.1 Acidobacteriota bacterium
TGACTACCGTCCAGCCGTCCGCTAAAATCTGCGTATAATGCGTGCCGATATTGATCATCGGCTCCACCGCAAAGACGTATCCGGCCCTTATCTTTGGACCCTGACCAGGCTTGCCGTAGTTGGGTATTTGCGGGTCCTCGTGCATGCGGCGACCGATTCCATGTCCCACATAATCCCGAACAACTGAATAACCATTGGCTTCGGCGTGCTGCTGCACCGCGGCTCCGATATCGCCCAAATGTCTGCCGGCCCGGCATTCCTCAATCGCCAGGTCGAGACACTCCTCGGTGACGCGGATCAGCGCTAAACATTCGTCACTCGTTCGGCCTACCGGAACCGTAGTCGCCGTGTCTCCAACGAATCCCTCCAGGGTTACGCCGCAATCAATAGAAAATATATCGCCTTCCTTTAGTTTGTAGTCCGACGGAAAGCCGTGGACAACCTGCTCATTGACAGATGCGCAAATGGAATATGGGAAACCGTGATACCCCTTGAACGTCGGTAAAGCGCCGGCGTCTCGAATCATTTTTTCAGCTGCACGATCGATTTCAATCGTGGCGACGCCTGGTTTCACCATGTTTCTCAACTCGTTGAGGACAAGGCCCACCAACTGCCCGGCGGCGCGCATTTTCTCAATCTCTCTTTTCGACTTTCCAATAATCATAAGCGCAGTGCCAGGACGCCTGGCCAGTTAAACAAATAATCCCGTTCGCTCATTCCCTGTCACTTATCATTAGCTACCAGTTTTACAATGTCCCGGTAGATCGCTTCAGGTTCTCTCGTTCCGTCAACGACGTGGAGAAGATTCGCGTCCCTATAATAATTCAGCAACGGCCGTGTCTGCTCCTCATAAGTAGCCAGACGGGCTTGAACCGTGCCCGGATTATCGTCCGCCCGGTGATTCAGCTGCGTATCGGGATGAAGGTCGCAAACGTTATCTACCTTGGGCGGCCTAAAATAAACGTTGTAAATTTCGCCGCACACGGGACAGTTTCGACGCCCAACCATACGCTTCGCCAGTAACTCAAGCGGTACTTCTATTTCAATCGCCTGAATCTTTTTGCCCTGTTCAGTGGCGAGTTTCTCCAGCATCTCGGCCTGGGCGGGGGTGCGCGGAAAGCCGTCCAGAATGTAGCCGTTCTTGCAGTCGTCGCGAGCAGTTCGCTCCCGAACAACCCGAATAGTCAGATCGTCCGGAACGAGTTGGCCCGCCTCCATCAATTTGCGCACTTCGTTGGCTAGCGGCGTGTGCGCTTCCTTCAGCGCGCGAAACATGTCGCCAGTTGAAACTTGTGGCAGCTTCAAGCGCTCTTGAAGCAAGCGCGCCTGCGTGCCTTTTCCAGCACCAGGCGCACCCATCAAGACTATGATTTTCGACATACGACTTGATGATCTGGGAGTTGTGATTTTGGACTTTTCGATTGGAGGCTGAACTATAAATCAACTTCAAATCCCAAACCGCAAATCGGCAATCGAAAATCCTATTAGGCCCGGCGTCCGCGCAGACGTCCCCCTCCGCCGAGAAATCCTTCGTAATTTCGCATTACGAGTTGGGCCTCTATTTGGGCCACTGTGTCCATTGCAACGCCTACAAGAATCAATAACGAGGTGCCGCCGAAATAAAATTGATAACCCATCCCCGTCGGGATCCACGAGAGACCGGGTGTGCCACTCACGAACGCATCGAGCCATGTCCCAATCAGGGGTAATCGGGCCACCTTGAATCCGCTCAACATGAATTGCGGCACAAAGGCAACCAGAGCAAGGTAAATAGCGCCCACTACCGTTAATCGCGTAAGTATATTGTTGAGATATTCTGCGGTAGCCCGGCCTGGCCGAATACCTGGCATAAAGCCACCGTGCTTGCGAAGGTTATCTGCAACTTCTTCAACGTTGAATACGATGGAGACGTAAAAGAAAGTGAAGAAAACTATGAGTGACAAAAAGATCAATTCATAGTAGGGGTCGCTCGCATGAAACGTTTGAAAGAACGTCCAGACCTTGGACCATGTTGAGCCCGCCTGATTGGGATCCGGCGGAAACGCCGCAAACAGACTCTGCGGCATTGATAGCACCGACGACGCAAAGATTACGGGAATCACGCCTCCCATGTTGATCTTAAGGGGCATTGTCGTTTGCTGACCGCCCACTAGCTGACGACCCACGTGGCGTTTAGCGTAGCTTACCGGCACTTTGCGTCTGGCAGCTTCAACAAAAACGATAAAGGCGATTATGCCTACCATAGCCACGAGCAGGGCGAGAACACCCAGCGTTTCCAGAGTGTCACCACCGCGCACTCGCTCGAATACCTGTTGCACGCCGCGCGGCAGTCCGATCACGATGCCTGCGAAGATCAAAAGTGAGATACCGTTTCCGACGCCGCGCTCTGTGATTTGCTCACCTAGCCACATCACAAAAATTGTACCGGTGGTTAAGGTAAGCACGGTGGTAAATAGAAAGCCCCAGGTTGGCGCACCCACTCCGTTAACCTGCAGCCAGTGGGCTACAAACGAAGTCTGAATTCCCGCCAGGCCGACCGTCAAATATCTGGTCCACTGATTGATCTTCTGCCGTCCCATCTCGCCTTCTTCCTGGAGTTTCTTTAACTGCGGCGAGACGACGGTCATCAGCTGAAGAATAATTGAGGCAGTAATATAAGGAGTAACGCCCAGCGCAAAAATCGAAATGGTCCGGAAGTTTCCGCCTGAAAAAAGATCCAGTACGCCTAGAAGAGTGCCGGCAACGTCGTGCCAGACCTGGTCCAGGCGATCCCTATTGATTCCGGGCGCGCCGATATGCGCGCCAAGGCGATAGACCGCCAGCATTCCAAGCGTAAACAAAATGCGCCGGCGAAGATCCGGCACATTGAACATGTTGCGAACAGCTGCAAAAAACTTTTCCATAGGTCAGCTTTCTAGACTGCGGCAGATGCACCACGCGCAGCCCAGGTCTACGCTATTTCGATTCAACCAGCGTGGCGGCGCCGCCGGCTTTCTCAATTTTTTCGCGCGCGCTCTTCGTGAAACGGTGAGCTGAAATGCGAAGAGGCTTGGACAGTTCTCCGTTGCCGAGGACTACCACATCATGTTTAGCCTTTTTAATAATGCCGCGATGGTGCAGAAGCTCGGGCGTCACTTCTTCGTTAGCCTGGAAGCCTCGCTCCAGCGCCTGCAAGCTAACCTCGAGCCAGCGTTTCTTGAAGATATTGGTGAAACCGCGCTTGGGCAAGCGGCGATGGAGAGGCATCTGGCCGCCCTCAAAGCCGATCTTTGCGGAATAGCCGGAACGGGATTTCTGTCCCTTCTCACCGCGTCCGGCGGTCTTTCCCAGACCGGATCCCGGGCCTCTTCCCACACGCTTTTTCTTATGTACGGAACCCTTGGCCGGTTTTAAATTATTAAGGCTCAATGTCATAACTTTACCTTCGAACTTAGCATTTAGTTCTTTGTACTTCGAACTCTGTACTTTGAACTTCGTACTTCGAAGTTAATGCTAATAAACTAACTCAAACTGAACGAACCAGGTACAAAGTACAAAGCACAAAGTACCAAGTACAAAATACAAAGTACGCTTATTCAACAATTCGCAGCAGATGCGGAATCTTCGCTACTGCGCCACGCATCGAATTCGTGTCGGGACGTTCAACGATCTGATTGAGCTTGGTCAGGCCGAGACTGCGGACCATTTGCTTGTGAGTTTTCGGCGTGGCGATAAAGCTTCTATAGTATTGGATACGAATCTTGCCTTTTTGCGCCGACTCACTTTTCTTTGTTTTCTTCTCCGCCATAACACCTCAAGCGTACTAAATGGTAACTAGTAAGTGGTGAATAGAAATCCGAACAGTTAATAATAAATCGCTGCAACTATTTACCATTTACCGCAAACTAGATCTCCTCGACCTGCTTACCACGCAGGCGTGCCAGCTCCATCGGATCCTTCATTCGAAGCAGCGCATCAAAAGTTGCGCGCACGACATTGTGAGGATTGGTAGAGCCCAGCACTTTCGTGCGAACGTCGTGCACCCCCACTGCATGCATCACTGCCCGCACCGCACCTCCCGCAATCACCCCGGTACCTTCCGAAGCAGGCTTTACCAGCACTCGGCCGGCGCCAAATTTTCCGATCAATTGGTGCGGCACAGTGTTGTTGATGAGGGGCACGCGAATCAAGCTCTTCTTGGCGGCTTCGATGGCTTTCTTGATCGCCAGGGGGACCTCGCGCGCCTTGCCCGTGCCAAAGCCTACGTGACCCCCTTCATCGCCGACCACAACCAGGGCTGCGAACGACAAATTCTTGCCGCCCTTTACCACTTTGGTCACGCGATTGATGGAGATGACTTGATCTTTTAGGTCCAGGCCCTGGGCCGGAATGCGTTGCTTAGGTTGTCTCATTGCTTTGTTTTTCTTTTTTCTTCTTGCGTGGTTTTTCTTCCACTGCTTTCTGCTCGACGTTTTCGGAAGCCTCTTCCGCCTTTAATGCTAATTCATCTTTGTTCAGGCCTGCTTCGCGAGCCGCATCCGTCAGCGCCTTAATGCGACCATGATAAAGGTAGCCACCGCGGTCGAAGACCACACTGCTAATCCCTTTTTCAAGCGCGCGCTCAGCGATCGCTTTGCCTATGCGTCGAGCGGCCTCCAGATTGCCGCCCGTGTTGCCACGCAAATCCTTCTCGGTACTGGCTGCCGCGACGAGCGTCTGTCCGAGGCTGTCATCCACGACCTGCGCGTAAATATGGTTCAAGCTGCGATAAACGGCTAGCCGCGGCCTTTCGCCGCTACCCTTAACCTTGCGGCGAATGCGCCGATGAATTGCCTCGCGAACTATTGCTCTGCTCGTGTTTGCCATTTTGCTATTTCCGATTTCCAATTTCCAATTTCCAATTTCGCTTTGCCGACATGTTTTTTAATCGACACCTGGCAATCGTCAATTGGCAATGAATTATTTCCCTGTCTTGCCAGGCTTCAGTTTAATCGGCACATCGGCGTAGCGAATGCCCTTACCTTTATAAGCGTCCGGCTTGCGAAGCTTGTGCATCTCGGCGGCCACCTGTCCCAGCTTCTGCTTGTCAATACTGGTTAGCGTCAGCGTCGTCTGATACTGCTGAATACTTCCTTTGGTCGTCAGGCGCTCGGCCTTGGCTTGAACCCCTTCAGGTAAGGGAAACTCAATTGGATGCGAATAGCCCAGCGAAAAAACTATTCTCTTCGCCTGCACATCCGCCTTGTAACCAACACCAACTACATCCATCTGCTTCGTGAACCCCTGCGTAACACCCACAATGGCGTTGTTCGCGAGGGCGCGAGCCAGGCCATGCAGCGGCGCAATCTCATCTGAATTACGCTCCGCGCGCAACTCATCGCCTTCCAGTTTGAAGCTAATCCCCGCAGGAATTGGGGTCTTCAAATTACCTTTTGGCCCCTTCACCTCGAGCGATTCCTCGTGAATGGTTACCGAAACCCCTTTTGGTAAGGTGATTGCTTTCTTGCCAATGCGTGACATGATTTACCTCAAGGATGAAGGCGGAAGGATGAAGGATGAAATCACTCATTTCATCTCAATTGCTTCATCCTTCATCCTTCATCCCTCATCCTTTAATAAATCTGCGCTAACAATTCTCCGCCAACGTTTTCGCGGCGCGCTGCCTTCCCACTCATCAAGCCTTTCGAAGTAGAAACAATGTTCACACCGTAGCCGCCGAGGACCTTCGGGATTTCACCGGAGCCTACGTAGACGCGCCGGCCGGGCCGGGAGACTCTTTGCAGGTGTGTAATTGAAGAAGTGCCGCGCGCGTCGTAGCGAAGGAAGATGCGAATCGTGCGCTTAATGCCCTCGCCTTTAAGAACAAAGTTATTTATATAACCCTCTTCTTTTAAGATTCGAGCAATCTCAAGTTTCAGCTTCGAAGCCGGAATATCAGCGCGCGAATGCTTTGCCGCAATCGCATTGCGGATTCGCGTCAACATATCGGCGATAGGATCAGTCATCTAACAAACTCCATTTTCAATTGCCGATTGCAACTGCCGATTGCAATCCACAATTGGAAATCGGCAATTGAAAATCGGCAATGACATTACCAACTAGACTTTACGACGCCCGGGATTTGTCCCTGCAGCGCCAACTCGCGAAAACAGATGCGACATAAATTGAACTTTCGTAAATAGGCCCGCGCACGACCGCACCTCTTGCACCGGGTATAAGCACGCACCGCGAATTTCGGTTTTCTTTGCGATTTCGCAATCAATGATTTCTTTGCCATAACAATTCAGAGGTCAGAGGTCAGAGGTCAGAGGCCAGATATCAGATGCCTCATGTTGGTAGTCAGATATAGCCATTCAAATTTCGGGATCAGTTGCTGACATCTGACCTCTGACCTCTGTTTCTATTGCCTAAACGGCATTCCCAGTCCCTTCAAAAGTGCACGCGCCTGCTCGTCGTTTCGTGCGCTCGTAATAATCGAGATGTTCATCCCGCGTAATTTGTCTACCTTGTTGAAATCAATCTCCGGAAAAATCAATTGCTCGCGCACTCCGATTGTGTAATTTCCACGGCCATCGAAAGCCTTCGGCGAAACGCCGCGAAAGTCTCTCACGCGCGGTAAGGCGATCGACACGAACCGATCAAGAAACTCATACATGCGATCACCACGAAGTGTGACCATCACACCGATCGGCATTCCCTGCCGCAGTTTGAAAGACGCGATGGATTTCTTCGCTTTGGTCACCACCGGCTTCTGCCCGGTGATTGTGCGCAGCTCGTCAGTGGCGGTGTCGAGTATCTTTGCATTGGCAATCGCCTCGCCCATACCCATATTCAGCACAATCTTCTGGACGCGCGGGATCGCCATCGGGTTCTTAATGCCAAACTCCTTGGCAATCGCCGGAGCAACCTCTTTTTGATACTTTTCCTTTAACCTGGCTGCCATCTCTTCCTCGTCCCTCAATCGTTAATGGTAAATCGGCGCTCGGACCAAAACTCGGTTGCTATTAACGATTCACTCTTTTGTCATTTCTCCAACGAATGCCCGCTGGTCGCCGCGACCCGAATCTTGGATCCATCGCTCTCGACCTGATACTTGACGCGAGTCGGCTTACCTGATTGCGGATCGATCAATTGCACATTGGAAATGTTTATGAACGCTTCCTTCTCGATAATGCCGCCGCCGCGGTTGCTTTGCGGATTAGCCCGCTGGTGCCGCTTTATCATTCCTGCGCCTTCAACTTTTATCTTGCCGTCCGTAGGCGTCACTTCGAGCACTCGACCGCGCTTGCCTTTGTCGCGACCAGCAATGATCACCACCTGGTCGTTCTTTTTGATTTTCGATCGCTTTGTCCCCGCCATAATCCCTAAATAACCTCCGGCGCGAGTGAAACAATTTTCATGAAATTCTTGTCGCGCAGTTCCCGTGCTACCGGCCCGAACACACGCGTGCCAATCGGAGTTCCGTCTTCTTTTATTAGCACCGCGGCATTTTGATCGAAGCGGATATAAGTTCCATCCTTACGGCGCACTTCTTTTCGCGTGCGAACTATCACCGCGTCCTGGACCGTGCCCTTTTTGATCGTTCCGTCCGGGGATGCTTCTTTAACTGTAACTTTGATCCGATCACCCAGGCTGGCGATTTTTCCGGTCGATCCGCCGATGGGCATGATCATCTCAACTCGCCTCGCGCCTGAATTGTCGGCGACCTCCAAAGAGGTCTGCATCTGAATCATGACCTTAACCTCATGCGGAATTCGGATCAGCGATTGCGGATTTAGAAAGCACTTGAGTGCATCTTGAAATCCGGAATCCGCATTCCACAATCCGCAATTACTTTGCTGCCTTCTGCACTATCTCAATTACCCGCCAGCGTTTCTTCGCTGACATGGGGCGGGTTTCAACGATTCGCACCTTGTCGCCAACCGTCGCTCCCAGCTCATCATGCGCCATGAATTTCGATGTGCGACGAACATAACGCCGGTACTTCATGTGGCGCACCAGACGATCAACACGAACGACTACCGTCTTCTGCATTTTGTCAGAGACAACTGCTCCAACCTTTTGCGAGCGATGCGCGCGCCTGGTGCCGTTGGTCCCCGTTTCACTCGAAGTCGCTTCGGTAGAAGTTCCCTGCGAACTATTGCTTACTTCTTGATTCTCTTCTGGCATTCTTTTCACTCAGTATCACAGAC
>JALYTI010000505.1 GCA_030854375.1 Acidobacteriota bacterium
TGCCGAAATCGTTTGCTCAAATTCGTTAAAGTCTGACGAAGTTGGGAGTGCCCCGTATCTACTCAAGGAAGAGTTGCGGCGTGCGGGCTCGCTGGTGATGGATGCTGCCTCAGCGACACGAGTTCCGGCGGGAGCTGCGCTCGCGGTCGATCGGCACAAGTTTGCTGAGTTTATTACTGAGCAAATCGAAAGCAATCCGGATATCGAACTGGTGCGCGGAGAAGTGAAGGAGATCCCCGACGATGAAATCACGATTATCGCAACGGGTCCGCTTTCGTCAGACGCGCTGACTGCGGAGATTATGAAACTGACAGGTAGCGACCAACTCTATTTCTATGACGCGATCGCTCCGATCGTCGCTGCAGATTCGATTGATCGCTCAGTTGCGTTTCCGGCTGCACGCTACGGAAAAGGCGGTGATGATTATTTGAACTGCCCGTTTGACCCGGAAGAATACGCGCGCTTTTACGACGCGTTGATAGAAGCGAAGAGTGTTCCCTTGCATCGATTTGAGGAGACGCGTTGGTTTGAATCTTGTTTGCCGATTGAGGAATTAGCGCGCCGCGGCGTGGACACGTTGCGCTTCGGTCCGATGAAGCCGGTTGGGCTGGTGGACCCGCGCACAGGGCGTGAGCCTTACGCAGCGGTGCAATTGCGCCAGGAAAATTTAATGGCTGACGCATACAGCCTTGTCGGGTTTCAGAATCATCTACGTTACGGTGAACAGGCCAGAGTGCTGCGACTAATACCGGGCATGCAGAATGCGGAGTTTTTGCAGTTTGGTCAGATCCATCGCAACACTTACATCTGCTCGCCGCGCGTGCTTTCCGTCACAATGCAAATGCGCGAGCGTCCCGCGATCTTTTTCGCCGGACAAATCACCGGAGTCGAGGGATATGTCGAATCGGTAGCGATGGGTTGGCTGGCGGGAGCAAATGCCGCTCGGTTGGGTAGTCGCGAACCTCTAATTCAGGCCCCGCGACTCAGTGCCATGGGCGCACTCGCCCGTTATGTTTCGAATGCGGAATCGAAAAACTTCCAGCCAGTGAATATCACGTTTGCATTGCTCGAGCCGCTTGCAGAACAAGATCGAAGGCGCGTACGTAGAAAACGAGACCGGCACCGACTTCAGGTTGAACTGGCTTTGAAAGAATGGGACATTTGGCTTCAAGACATCCATCAGGGACGACCAGCATTTCGGGCGATTGCATGAAAGCGCTCTTGCGAAGCATTGGTTTAGCAACCATCGTCCTTTTGTTGCTCGCGCTTAGCTTCGCAACATTTGTTGCGGCGCAGTCAGGACGAAATAAGGAAAAAGCACCAAAGCCTTCACCAACAAAGCCGAAATCATACCCCGCGCCAATCGTAGAGCCTATCAAGTCTCCCGCAGCGACTGGTTCAATTCCACAAAGTTCTCAAGCGCACCCCACCCAGGCCCCTTCTCCAGTAAACAACTCAGGCGAAGAGGTTGACCCTTCAGACACCATTCGCGTCAGCTCAAACCTCGTGCCCATTCCCGCGTCCGTTGTTGACTTGAAGGGTTTCGCTATCACCGGCCTCAGGCTTGAAGATTTTGAATTGTTAGTGGACGGTCAGGCGAAAGCGATTAGCGATATGACTCGCGCGGAAACAAGTGTGCGGCTCGCGATGCTTTTCGATAACAGTGGAAGTTTGGATAACGCGCGCGAGTTTGAGAAGCAAGCAGCAATGCATTTCTTTCGCAAGGTCATGCGACCTAAAGATGAGGCGGCAATTTATTCCATCGAATCAGAAAGCTACCTTGCTCAACCATTGACCAGAGATATTTCCAGGTTGGAACGTACGATTGAAAATTTTGGGAAGCCGGAAGGATCGACTTCGTTATTCGATGCCATCATCAATGCCGCCGCGTATCTGCGTCCTTATTCAGGGCGACGAGTGATCGTTATTGTTTCGGATGGCGTGGAAACTACCAGCCGAAATGATTTTGAGACGACTATTAGACAAGTACTCGCCGACGATTGTCAGATATTCATTGTTCAAACAGGTCTCTACGACGGAGCGAACCTGCGCGCGCTGGCGGCCGAGCGGCGGATGGAACAACTCTCCGGGCAGACAGGCGGAGCAGTTTACATTCCCAAAACGACCCAGGAACTGGATACGGCTTTTCAGCAGATCGCGGCCGACCTGGCGCAGCAATATGTGCTCAGCTATTACCCCGGAGACGAGCGTCGTGACGGAAGGTTTCACATCATTGATCTACGGATTAGATCGCGCAAAGATGTGCGCGTACGAGCGCGTAAGGGTTACTATTCGCCGAAGCCGGCGAATGTTGCAGCCAGCGATTGGTAGCATGACGAGTGCAATTAGATCAATTAGACACGATTAACAGGATTTACAAGAACATAGCTCCGGAGGCTGTCTTGTAATTCTGTTTGCCGGTAAGGAATGTATGGAGCAACTGCTTACCCAGTTTCTCGAGCATCTACGCTACGAGCGAAACCTTAGCGAACACACCCTGCGCAATTATGCGAGTGACCTCGAGCAGTTTTTCGATTACCTCGCTCCTACACACCCAAAGACAGGGAAGAGAACTGAACCAGAAATTACAGCGATAGATCACATCACCATCCGTGAGTGGCTCGCCACGCTCCATTCGGCACAGAAACAGAAGACTTCTATCGCGCGCAAGCTCGCTGCCTTGCGTACATTTTTTCAGTTTCTGGTGCGCGAAGGAATGCTTGAGATGAACCCGGCAAAGTTGGTCTCGACGCCCCGGCTGGAAAAGAAACTGCCCGTCCATCTATCGATTGAAGAAGCCGTCAAGTTTGTTGAAACGCCTGGTCTCGACACAGGTCTCGGCAAGCGCGATCGATCCATGCTTGAGCTAATGTATGCGAC
>JALYTI010000506.1 GCA_030854375.1 Acidobacteriota bacterium
CGCTTGATCAATCACTTTCAAGTTACGATCGAAAGTCTCGCGCATCTGCGGATTCCAGCGGGCCTTATTGAATTCTACGCGTTGATTCCAATAAGAAATCAACTGCTCCTGCTGCGAGATGCGACTGCGCACGTTTGCTGCCGACACGCTCAAGTTGTTATCCGTCACCGGGGACTTAAACGTCGCCGACTCCCCGCTTTGCCAACGGCGCAAACCAACAGCAGTTGAAAGTGAAACCACCAGGACTATCGCCACGGCCGACGCTACTAATTGCGGAAAAGAAAGTTCCCAACTGCGGCCTATCCAGTTGGACCATGAGCTTCGACGCGCCGGCACGGGCGCTGAGGTACCTGCACTTGCATCAGCTTCAATCACATTGCGAATGCGTTGCCATAGCGCCTTCTCGTTCGGCGGAGCAACATATACGCCGCGTTGTGTACTGCAGAAGTCCACAATCGAGTGAAGATCATTGCGGATGTCCGCACAACCCAGGCATTCTTCCAGGTGCGAATTGAGCCTTGATTGATCTTCGTGGCTGAGAGCGCCATCGAGAAAATCGCTGATTAAATCCTGACACTTTTCGCAGTTCATTGTCTATACCTCTAACCTGCCACCTAATCGTTAGCCGTGTCGCCCGATTTCAGGCTGGCATTTGGTTTTCAAGCAATCAAGGGGAGACTGCGTTAAATCCCTAAAAACGTACTGCTTCGTTTCGCTTCCGACAGTTGGTTTAACGAGAACGAAACCCGGCAAGCCATGTTGGAAGCTAGTCTTTGGTCTTCTGTTGCCTCAGGAGTCCACGCAATTTCATTCGGGCCTTGTGCAATTGCGACTTGGAGGTCCCAACTGAGCAGCCCAGCATCCTGGCTATCTCTTCGTGTTCGTGTCCTTCAATATCGTGAAGGGTAAAAACTGTGCGGTAGCCGGGAGGTAGTTGAGCTATAGCTTTATCGAGCGCTATGCGATCCACGACCGGCATCGCATTGGGGTTTTCGGTGCCTTTGACTATCTGGATCGGCGTTTCGCCGTCATCCGTTGTCTGCTCCATCTTGACGCCGCGTTTGCGAAAGTGCATCAAGACCTGGTTAACGGTTAACCGGTGCAGCCAGGTGGTAAAAGCTGACTCACCACGAAAGCTTCCAATTTTTCGAAAGAGCTGAATGAAGACCTCTTGTGCGAGATCTTCAGCCTCCGAGACGTTACTGGTCATTCGCAAACATAACGAGTAAACCCGGCGATTGTGCCGCTGGTAAAGTTGCTCGAAGGCTTCCATGTCGCCTTGAGCCGCTTTTTGAGCTAGCGCGTAATCCGTTTCGGGCTGTGTCTCGATTTCTGCTGCGGTCACGTTTCATATCGAGGCAGGCGACGATAGAACTGTCATCCCTTAGCGCTAAATCCGCCCCAATATCACGGGCCCGCATGTTTTCAAAGGAGCGGCAACCTGTTCCCAGCATTCCCATCGGGTTTGCGGGGCGTTGGTCGCCCTCAACGCGGGTGTGATGCGGCGCTTTGAGCGCGTCGTTGCCTTAGCCGACCTAAAAGATATTGAATTTCCCCAGCCGCATCAACACTTTCGTTGGTTCGCTCAGGTCCAGTAGGTGCGATTCGCGTGAATGAGAATCATCCGCTTTGGCAACGTCTGCTAAGCGGATTTCGCCTGAACCTTCCAGATAAGCGATTATGCGGCTGACTTTCAGGATACGGACATAAGCGGTTGCTGACAAGCCGAGGTCACCGCCCTTATTTGTTCACGTCCGTTTGCTCACTCTCTCACTCCGAGGTTATTCTACAAAGATTCCGTTTCGAAAGATGTCAGCAATTATCGGGTACCCGAGCTATCAGTTTTCTGGTTAACGAGAGTAACTCCTTATGAAAATTGTTTTATGCAAGGGACAATTTATGGGTCCGATTAGTGGCGCCGACGAAAGTCTGGTCACGTACGCGACTCAACTCAAAAGAGCCGGGCACGACGTGAGTGTATTGACCTTGTACCCTCATCCGTCGGCGGATCAATACGAAGAGCCGCTGAAGGAGGCCGGGGTCGAAGTCTTACGAATCACGGATCACAAGGTGCACGTCTTATTGGCATTCCTGCGAAACGCAACGCGCCACTTATCCCATTTCGCAAACGGCTCGCAGCGGTTCCTGCACAAGGACGCGGAAAGAATCACGCGTCGTATCGCCAAGCGTTACGTGAGCAAGTGCCACGAGTACTTCAATCGAAGTAAAGCGGATATTGTGCATGTACTAACACCGGATGCCGCTACCCCAGTTTTGATTGACGCCAGCAAAGCCGCCAACGTCCCTGTTATTTATCAGGAAATGGGTACTCCCTACTATTCCGCGGAGCACGAGCGCTACTACGAGCGACTTATCGAGTCGCTACCTTTCTGCGCCGAAATTGCTGCGCTATCACCGCAGCTTGCCAACTTATGCCGCGAACGGTATCGCACACGAGGCCCGGTCTCGGTTTTACCGATAATGGTGGAAGACATACGTAACGGACACTCAACTCAGGCAACCAAAGAAACGGTTACCTTCGGTTTTGCGGCCCGGTTCGATGCGATGAAGGGCCCGCTGAACTTGATCAAGGCTTTTGCCATGATCGATCTGCAAAGTGCGCGTTTGAGAATGGCTGGAGCAGGACCTCAAGCCTCGCAAATCGAGAGTCAAACCGCGGAGCTGGGTTTGGGTGACCGCTGTGATTTGCCTGGCGCGTATACAAACCGCAAACAAAAGATTGCTTTCTACACCAGCCTCGACGCGTTTGTTCTTCCTTCGCTGGCGGAAGGCACTCCGAATTGCGTAATTGAGGCGATGTCGTTTGGATTGCCGGTGATCGCATCATCAGTAGGCGGCGTGCCTGAAGTCGTCA
>JALYTI010000507.1 GCA_030854375.1 Acidobacteriota bacterium
TGGAGTGAATGAGGCTACGCTAGTGGAAGGGATTCCCGATCCGTCCAGTCCGTCCCATTACGATAACTTCATAAAGCGGCTGGTTGCGATATTTGGGAATCGCTTTTGTCAGTGACCTTTACAGGCGCGTCATGTCGGAACAGGGTCAGTATCTCTTTGTCTAACCTTCGCTGAGCAATTTTTATATATTCCTTTTCCAGTTCCACTCCTATCGCGTTGCGGTCGCACTTAGCGGCTGCTAGTAAAGTTGTCCCGCTTCCCATAAATGGATCTAGTACCGTATCGCCAGTGAAAGAGAACATCCGAACTAAACGATAAGCTACCTTTTCAGGAAATGGCGCGGGGTGCTCTCGCGTTGATTCGCCTGGTACGGTCCAAATCTGTTGGAACCATTCGCTGTATTCCTCTTTGGTCATACGTGACGAATCGCGTTGCTCGGTTGTCGGCTGTCGATAGCCGCCGGGCTTCCGCAACATCAAGATAAATTCAATATCGCTTTTGATGATTGCATTAGGCTCATAAGGTTTGCCTAAGAATGACGATCCGTTTTCAACCTCATAACTAGCATTGGAAATTTTGTACCAGATAATAGGGTTCAGATTATCAAATCCCAGCTTTCGCGTTCTTACTAGGATGTCAGCGTGTAAGGGCATTACAACGTGACGCCCAAATCTTCGACGGGACAAACAAACGTCGCCCACCACGCACACCACACGGCCACCGGGAACGAGGACGCGATAGCAATGCTCCCAAACCTTATCTAATTCATCGTGAAAGGTCTCATAATCAGCAATGTGACCAAGCTGCTTCTTGTTTTCAGGGTAGCGTTTGAGTGTCCAGTACGGCGGAGACGTGACAATTAGATGGACCGATTGATCTGGAATCCAGTCCAACTCGCGAGCATCGCCATGATGCACCGTTACGTTTCGCGGTTGTGTCGCGATTGCGACTGCTTCCATATCTCGCATCATAGAGGCGTTGGTAACGGATTGCAAAATTAAGTTACGCATAACTGAGCATCTCCTTGATCGTCCAAACGTGCATTCGCCCGATTGATTCAGCTTATAATCCGACTGACCTGACCTCCGCAAGGGATCGTGAGTTGAAACCGGAAACGGTTCCATGTAAGGAATTTTTTATCAGCGGGTTAAATGGTGTGTCGGAACGTGAAGCCAGCAACACAGATTTACCCACTACCCAAAGTGGCTCGACCTTGACGCGGTTGTACGAGGATAAGTATAGTTACCTTTTAGTTTACAGCCGTCTTTAATCCTTCCTTAGCCGACTGATCAGGGACTTACGCTACTACTGCTTCGCAAGAACCGATGCACGATCTTAGACGACTGCTGAGATATCTAAAACCTCACTGGCAAACCTTCACACTAGCAACCCTGGCGATGCTTTTGGTGGGTCTTCTGGAAAGCGCGATAGGCGGCTTGATCGTGCCGATTTTCGATCAGGCCTTTGCGCAAGGCGGCGGACATAGAACTGCAACCCTCTTCGGCCTTCAACGGATTATTCCAGACTCCGGTTTAGCAGCCTGGAAAACGATATCTGTTCTGTTGCTCACTTTCACGGTCGCGAAAGGCGTGGCTGAATATTTTTCTACGTTCTTAATGGCGCGCATCGGCCAATCAGCTGTCTTGAAGCTGCGCCAGGATCTTTACAGCCATTTGCTATCCCAGTCCGCAAGTTTTTTCGAACGGCACCGTACGAATTATTTGGTCTCACGTCTGGTCACGAGTGCGGCTGCCATTGAGGCGTCAGTAACCGGCACGCTGCGGGACATGCTGCGTGAGAGCTTCACCTTGATTGCGTTTCTGGCGGCGTCTTTCTACTACAGTTGGCGCTTGACTCTCGGATCACTTGCCATCGCACCTATCGTGGCTGTACTGACGGCAAGATTCGGCACATCACTTCGCAACCTCTCTCGCGAAAGTTTCGAAGGCAACAAGCAATTAACCGACACCGCGCACGAAGCGCTTTCGAATCAGACTATCGTGAAGTCGTATCGCGCGGAGGAGCGCGAGTCGGCTCGCTTCACCAGCGTGGCCCAGCGAATAGTCCGCGCCAATTTGCGTACTGCGAGAATTTCCGGATTTGCTCCGCCAACGATCGAGATGATTGGCGTAGTATTCATCGTCTTCCTGCTCTACTTTGGCCAGCGCGAAATTGTTTCCGGCCGAATGAACGCAGCGCAGTTCCTGACCTTTCTGTTTTTTCTGTTTCGCAGTTATGACCCAATGCGAAAGTTGTCGCGACTGCAGAACAGCATGGAACAGGCGCTCGCGGCAGCGCATCATGTTTGGGAAATCATGGATGAGCATGCCGAACTGGTAGAGAAGACGGACGCGCGTGAAGTTCAGCCGCTGGTGCGCGCGATAGAGCTGAAGAATGTTTCTTTTGGTTATGCTAATGAGGCGCGATCAGTTTTGCGCGACGTTAACCTGGAGATTCCGGCTGGTTCGATGGTTGCACTGGTTGGCGAATCCGGCGGCGGGAAATCTACTTTGACCAAGCTTTTGCTGCGATTTCACGATCCGGTTGCCGGCGGTGTCTTGTGGGACGGGATGGATCTTCGAGACGCTAAGATGTCCAGCTTACGTAAGCAAATCGCGCTCGTAACTCAGGAGACAGTTCTCTTCAACGATACCGTCCGCCATAACATTGCTTACGGGAAACCGGATGCCACGAAAGCGGAAATAGAGGAAGCCGCTCGCATAGCCTTCGCTCATGACTTCATCATGGAGCTGCCCGAGAAGTATGAAACCATTGTTGGTGAGCGCGGGATTTTTCTTTCGGGTGGCCAGCGACAGAGGCTCGCAATTGCGCGTTCGCTTCTGGTTGATGCTCCGGTGTTGATTTTGGACGAAG
>JALYTI010000508.1 GCA_030854375.1 Acidobacteriota bacterium
GAGCGATCTGCCAATAGCGTTGCGCGAGCGTTTGCACGAAATTGCAACTTCTACAACGCTGACTGTCGAGTCGCGTTATGTCTCAGAAGACGGGACGCGCCGCTTCCTGATGAAGACGCATGACAATCTACCCGTTGAAGCCGTCTATATACCTGAAGAGCGTCGCGACACCATCTGCTTCTCGTCGCAATCCGGTTGTCCGCTGCAGTGCACTTTTTGTCTTACGGCTCAGCTCGGTTTATTGCGTTCTTTAACGCCGGGGGAAATCGTCGAGCAGATAATCATCGTGCTCAACGACGTGTACGGCGTTGGTGAAAAAACCCCGCGCGGCACAAACCTCGTTGGCATGGGCGCAGGCGAACCATTCCTTAATTTCGATTCGCTGCTGAAAGCGTTGCGGATCATGGCGGACGAGCAAGGTCTGCATATCGTGCCTCATCGCGTGACGGTTTCAACCGCCGGAGTTGTTCCGCGTATTCGCGACTTAGCTAATACTCCGCAGCGTCCGAATTTGGCAATCTCCCTGGCCGCCCCAACGAATGAATTACGGAACGAGTTAATGCCCATCAATAAGAAATGGCCATTGGAGGAACTGCTGGATGCTTGTAAGGAGTTTCAGCAGACGCTCAAAGCACACGAACGATTTACCTTCGAGTATGTAATGTTGGACAACATCAACGACTCCATTGAGCAGGCCCGCCAACTCGCAAACCTTCTCAATCGACACGGCATGCAAGCGAAGGTAAATTTAATTCCGCACAATCCGGCCGATCCGCTCCCGTATCACCCATCGCCGGCGGAGAGAGTTGAGCAGTTCAAATCAATTCTGGAGACGAAGGGTATCCGCGCTTACATTCGCAGGCCAAGGGGCAGGGATATCTTTGCAGCGTGCGGACAACTGGCCGCCCGGCGCGGAACGAATGCAGCTTCATAAAGCAACCCCGACATTATTCCAGGTATCCGATGACAACTAAAAAACCAATGCGATTCGCCTATCAACTGCTTTTTGCGACCATCCTAATACTCGAGCCGGCAAGCTTCTTCGCCAACGCAGTGCCGCAGTCAGCGCCGAAGATCGGCGTCAACGGGTTGCTCCCGTCAAGCAAGACGCAACGCGGTCGAACTGTTCGGGCGTCTGTAGTAATGGATATCCCGTCCGGCTATCACGTTAACTCAAATCGCCCGTTGGAAAGATTTCTTGTCGCCACGAATGCGCAGGTTGAGGCTCCAAAGGGAATTCGGCTGGGGCCCGTCAGTTATCCCGGCGCCGTGCTGCGCAAGTTCAAGTTTTCCAAAAACAGGGTGTCGGTTTACGAGGGGCGTGCGACGATGCGCTTCAACGTTACAGTGCCCAGGAGTTTTGCAACGGGCGCAGTAGAAGTGAAGGTCAGACTTAGATACCAGAGTTGTAATGACGAGCTTTGCTTTCCACCGCAGACACGCGACGTCAGCTTATGGATGACGGTTGAGTAAGTAAGGATGAAGGCGGAAGGATGAGGGATGAAGCGGAACTGCGGCAGGATCCTGTTCATCCTTCATCCTTCCCCCTTCCTCCTTCCTATGACCGACATCAGTCGCCCCACCTTCCCATGCACATGTTTTTCCCTCCGGTAAGAGAAAAATAAATCTGTGTGACACATTGTGCAGAGTGGCGCTGTGGTGATCCCGGCGGGATCAACGCCGGCTGAAACCAACTGGTCCCGATTCGCCTGCAGAAGATCAACACATGCGTGGTGTTCGCGAGTTTTCGTGAGGAGTCTATCCGCCGTCGCGAACCGAGTGGTGAACGCATCGATAACGTCCTTGCCCACTTCATAACAACAAGATCCGGCTGCCGGACCGATTGCAACTTGAACATCGGCCGGTTTTGTTTTGTATTCCCCGACCATGCGCTCCAGCGCCTTGTTGGCGACACCCGCGAGCGTGCCCCGCCATCCGGCATGTATCGCGGCAAAAGCTCCTGTCTTCGGATCGCCAACTAGAATTGGTACGCAGTCGGCCGTTTTGACTCCAGCCAAAACCCCACGTGCATCGCTAACAATCGCATCGCAATAAACAGTGTCGCCGCGCGCATCTTCTGCCGGTTTGGCCTCCTCCACGGTTTTTACCAGGCGAACGTCGAAACCGTGTACTTGCCAGCAGCCTGCCAGTGCCCAAACGCCCGGGAAAAGCTTGAGAAAGCGGCGACGATTCTCCAAAATGTTTTCTGCCGAGTCCTCGTTAAAGCCAGCAAGATTGAGCGCGTGCTCCGGCATCGGGCTGGTGCCGCCACCACGCGTGGAAAAACCATTGGCGAAACCAGCTTGTTCCAGCGGCGCGCAGATGAGAGCTCGCACGCCGTCAACTTCGCGCCAATAAAAACCGGCGCGCGTTAGTTCCATTTCAGTCGTGATTGTCTCCATCGGAATAGACATTATCGAAGTTGCGCGGATTCGCGAAGTGCTGTTGCGAACTCCGCGCTTTCGCGAGCGTGTGTTTACTACTGCGGAACGAGCATATTGCGACGGCCACGGCGTTGCCGCGGCGCAGCATTATGCGGCGCGGTTTGCCGCAAAGGAAGCAGCTCTAAAAGCGTTACAAACCGGGTGGCGAGGTGGAATTAGCTGGCAGGACGTTGAGATCGGCTCACGCGTTTCCGGCGCTCCTTATTTGGTTCTTCACAGCAGGGTTAAGGAACTTTTTGATTCGTCAGGAGCGACCGTGGCGCATCTCTCGCTATCGCACACGAGCGAGCATGCCATCGCGCAGGTTGTACTGGAGCGAAGCTAGATATTCCACGGAGCGGGGGCATGCCCCCTTCCTGACCCTGAGCTGATCTGACTTGATAGTCACCTCGGGGAGGTCACGCGCTTTCTTTGCTTAATTAGC
>JALYTI010000072.1 GCA_030854375.1 Acidobacteriota bacterium
TGGCTATCTCACGGGCCTCAGGGACGACTCTGCGGGGGTGCAGTCTGTTCGCTCCGATACTCCACCTATACTGAACATAGATGACTGGGGAACGAGCAATTGGGACACTAATCAGGAGTGGAACTCGATCGTTCCTATCAATGTTTACAATGTCCGAGAAGGCTGTATCACCGGTTCGAACTGCGATGCAGTTTATGAGCGCGGCATCACGAATGTGGTTGAGATCAATATGAGAAACCTGGCGCGCTGGCTCGATGGTGTTTATGACAATAACTTGCTCGCGGGTACGAATGGTGTTAGCACGAATATTGCCAATCCAGGCGGATACACTGTTTACGTTTCGGACCGCCGAGGAGACAAAATAAATTCAATGCTTGCTCCTTCAGGGGCGACCGTCAATAGCTCTAATGGCATGGTTGATAACGAGGATGTCTATGGCCCTAATGGATTGTTGGATCCTGGTGAGGACGTGCAACAAACGGGCGCTCTTGTGAAGGACCAGACGGAACTTCCGGATCCGGCGGTGCTTGCCGGTAGTTACGGCACAGATTTAACTAAGCGCGCTTTAACTGTCGCCTCCTGGGCCAATCTGAGTAATTACTTCCGGCATTCCGTTCGGTTGTTTAACGGGGAAAACTTACAGATTGCCGGCGGCCCAGGCCAGCTATCAGCTACGCAGGGCATTACCATCTCGAGTGAGAACCTCGTGTACACCTGGGGAAACTATAATACTACCGGAATCAATGCCGCTCCGCCGGCAGGAATTGCTTCGCTGAATGAACCGGCGGCCACCTATTATTATCTTGGCAACCAGATACCCACGTCGATTGTTTGTGACGCGTTTTTTCCATTGTCGAAAACCTGGTCGGATAGCGCTGGCGCGATGTATCCCGGCGACCTAAGTAAACGGCTGGCAGATCAGAACCTACCGGGAGTTACAGCGGAAACTGCCGTCAGAGCAGGAATCATCGCTGGCAACAACCTGGGTGCATTAAGCGGAGCTCCCGACGCAGGAAACACTGCTGCCGGCGAATCTCGACTTAATGGAGGAATGCACAACTTCCCTCGTTTTCTCGAAAGGTGGGGCGCACGTTGGAATTTCGTCGGCTCACTGATTCCGCTCTTTCATTCAACTCAAGCGCTCGGCGCCTATAACGCAGATTCGACTATCTACAACCCACCGATCAGAAATTGGGCCTTCGATTCAACGTTCCTCGACCCCAATAAACTGCCACCGTCAACGCCACAGTTTCAATATGTCCAGCCCACTGCCTTCAGGCAGCTTCTTTAGTCCAAATTGGGTCTAACCAGCCTTCCCGCGAAACAAACCTTTTCATACTTAGCATCCCGTGCTATTTAGTTTGCAGTTAGTTCGTTCGACTTATGGCAAGAATAGACGACATCCTGAATCAAATGGCCCAGCGAGAGGCTTCTGATCTACACGTCACCAGCGGATGTGCGCCATATTTGCGAGTCCATGGCGAGATGGTAAAGCTTAACTATAAAGATCTAACGCCCGAAGTTTGCCAGGCACTCATCTTTGAAGTTCTTTCGGAAGCACAGCGACACAACTTTCTTGAAACCTGGGATCTGGATTGCAGCTACGCGTTGAAAGGCGTGGGCCGGTTCCGCGTGAATGTCTTCAGGCAAAGAAAAGGTGTAGGTGCCGTTTTCCGAAGAATCCCGGAGTACATTCAAACAATTGACGAATTGGGCTTGCCCTCGAATCTCACTAGTCTCCTGGATGTTTCGGAGGGCCTAATTCTGGTCACCGGCCCAACCGGCTCAGGCAAAAGCACCACGCTCGCTTCATTGATTGACACGATCAACACCACCAGAAAAACTCATATCATAACGATAGAAGACCCAATCGAGTTTGTTCATCACAATAAGAGTTCGCTAATCAATCAAAGAGAAGTTTCAAGTCATACTAAGTCTTTCCATCAAGCACTAAGGGCTGCCTTGCGTGAAGATCCCGATGTCATTCTTGTTGGAGAGATGCGTGATCTTGAAACCATCTCATTGGCGCTTACCGCCGCAGAGACGGGACACCTCGTATTAGCCACGCTGCACACTAACAGCGCCACGAAAACAGTCGACCGGATCATTGATGTCTTTCCCGAAGCCCAGCAAGCGCAAATCCGTGTCATGCTATCGGAGAGCTTAAGGGGGATCGTGGCCCAGTCGCTTGTTCCTCGCAGCGACGGGCATGGTCGAGTGGCGGTGGTTGAAGTCCTGGTAAATATAGCCGCCGTGGCAAACCTCATTCGAGAAGGTAAGACTTTTCAAATTCCGTCATCGATGCAAACCGGCCAGGTGCACGGGATGATCACATTTGAATCCGCCATAAATGATCTGGTTCGCAAGGGCATCGTTTCCCGCCAGGATGGGCAAAGCTTTCTCGCTCGACGCACTGCTGGAAGAACGTCCAGCAACTTGCAGCGAGCTTAATCCGGGCCACCCGCGAAACGCACTCCGGCCTCAAATTTCATGGAAAACACGCCTTATCAGCACTATTCATAAGGGTGAGACCATAGAATCGAACTAACCGGAGGTCACCACTTTTGAAGAGGACACTTCTCTTACTCGCGGCGATAATTGTCGTTTCGGCGCCTGTCACGACTTTAGCCGACACGTTCACATTTGAAGCACCGCCCACCGCGCCAAACGCGGGAAACGGCGGTCCCAAGCAATTCGACTTGGACCATCACCGTGCTTATGCCTGGCGGATCGACAACGTAAATCTAACCGGTAAGACGATTACCGGTGCGACACTTACTTTCAAGAACATAAGTAACTGGGACACAAATCCCAACATGCTATTCGTGCACCTGCTCGATTCAGCAAAGAATGCCGGAATTTCGTCTTTCATTGATGCGAGCGGAGTGCCTGTCCCGTCATCGCAGATCGCGGACAACTTCGCCGGTTCGCTCTACAGCAGTAACCCGCTAGTAAACGCAGGTACCGCAAGCGTGCTACTAGCGTCGAGTAGTTTCACAACCGTCGCAACTACTTTCACGATCACATTTACCGCCTCGCAATTGCAGGCACTGAATTCATACTTCCAAAACGGGAATAATGTCGCTTTCGGCATCGACCCGGATTGCCACTTCTGGAACGATGGGATAGTTTTCAAATTCACGACTGAGCCGTCATCAGTGCCTGAACCGATGACATTGACGCTGCTGGGTACGGGACTAGCCGGTCTTTATCTAAAACGACGCCGGCGTAAAGCCGCAACGTATACTCAAGCGTAAAATCCTCAGAACCTCTCAAAACAAAATCGGCGCCAGCGGGATTTGCTCCTCCCCCTGGCGCCTATTTACGTCATAAATCCGAGTCAGATGAACGAGTCGATCTTGATCCCCTCCAAGGTTCTTACGTCTGATATGTTATGACTGGCTGTAGTCCTCACGGGCTGGCGCCTCGTGAGTTTATTCAGCGCACATGATGTACAATTCCGACTCGCAGCAAGACCGTATATCGAACACATGCCTGACATCCTTCTTGTCGAAGACAAAGAAAGCTTACGCCGCGTCTTGCGCCTAACCCTCGAACACGCCGGGTACACTGTCACCGAAGCTGCTGATGCGCGATCCGCTCTGAAAGAAATCTCTACCGCTCCCCACAAGTTGGTACTCACTGATCTACGCATGCCCAACGGCTCAGGATTAGATGTCTTACGGGCTGCACGGGCCGCCGATGGCGGCATTCCCGTAATCGTGATGACAGCATTTGGATCAATTGATGAAGCGGTCCAGGCGATGAAAGATGGCGCGCACGACTTTTTGCAAAAGCCCGTCGACTCAAACCATTTGCTGTTGCTGGTTGAGCGTGCGCTTGAACAGGAAAGACTAAGAACTGAGAACATTCTACTAAGGGAAGAATGGTCTCGCCGTTACGGATTCCCCCGAATTATCGGTGAGTCCGAAACGATTAAGCGGGCGGTTACCGAAACTCAGCGCGTGGCTCAGACGGAGGCGACCGTCCTGTTGCTGGGAGAATCAGGGACTGGCAAGGAGCTTTTTGCTCGCGCAGTTCATCACCTTTCTGGGAGGCGCGACAAGCCCTTCGTGGCGATCAACTGTGCTGCAATTCCAGAAACGCTTATTGAGAATGAATTGTTTGGTCACGAGCGAGGTGCGTTTACCGGAGCTGGCGACCGGCGGCTCGGAAAATTTGAGCTCGCTTCGAGTGGCACGGTTTTCCTGGATGAGATCGGCGAACTACCACTTGCTGTACAGGGCAAGCTCCTTCGAGTAATCGAAGAGAAAGTTGTGGACCGAATAGGAGGTCGGGCGCCAATAACTGTTGATGTTCGAGTGGTGGCTGCCACCAATAAGGATTTGAAAGCGGCCGTGGAAAGTGGAGAGTTTCGACGAGATCTGTTTTTTCGCCTGGCGGTTTTTCCGCTCGAAATCCCTCCGTTGCGCGATCGCGAAAACGATATTGTGCTGCTGGCTAAACATTTTGCCAGCCAACTCGGTAAGGAACTCCGCGGCCGTGAAGCTGCTTTGAGTGAAGGGGCCTTCGCGGCGTTGCGGGCACATAATTGGCCGGGAAATGTTCGCGAGTTGGAAAATGCGATCGAACGTGCCTGCATTCTTTCCGACACAATGCTCCTGGAGCCGAAGGATCTTGGATTAGCTGCTACTGCAAGCGAAAGCTCGGAGGCGCTAAAGTCATTTGACCTGACAGGAAGCCTTTCTGAAGCAACTCAACGCGTTGTTCGCGTTGTAGAGCGCCACAAGATTCTTGAAACACTGGAAACAAATAATGGAAACAAGAATCAAACGGCCGAGGACTTGGGCGTTAGCTATAAAACTCTTCTCACCAAAATTCGGGATTACAGTCTCTAAAACAGATGAACGATTCTCCTGAGGACGAGTCTTCCAAGAATACTCGATCGGAAACTGTTCCTGTTCCCGGGCAAGTTCACGACGAAGCTAGTTCGATCGCCGGTGAGACGATGGAGCAGGTGGGCACTGCCGGTGGAGAAGCTCCTTCCGTAAGTCCTGATACGACGGTCGAAAAGAGCACGGGACGATCTGCCTTCCTCGTGGGCGCGGGGATATTGATAAGCCGAATAATAGGCTTGATCCGCCAGCGCGTCTTCGCCTACTACTTCGGTACTTCCGCGGCGGGCGACGCCTTCAGCGCAGCCTTTCGCATACCGAATTTTCTTCAGAACGTTTTCGGCGAGGGCGCGCTCTCCGCATCATTCATTCCTGTTTACGCCAAACTTCTAGCAGAAAAGAATGAAAAGGAAGCAAGACATATCGCCAATGCCGTTTTTGGTTTGCTGGCACTTGTAACCTCTTTGATTGTGTTGATAGGAGTGCTCGCTACTCCTTATTTCGTCACGGTAATCGCCGCAGGATTCGAGGACGAACGACGCGAGTTAACAATTCGGCTGGTAAGAATTTTCTTTCCGGGCGCAGGTATTCTGGTTCTCTCAGCCTGGTGTCTGGGCGTGCTCAACAGCCACCACCGCTTCTTCATTTCTTATACAGCGCCTGTTGCGTGGAACCTGGCAATTATCGCCGCCTTGATTCTGTTTGGAGGTCGAGTCGATCTATTTCATCTGGCTGAGGTCACTGCCTGGGGTTCTGTCGTTGGGAGTGCGCTGCAATTCGGAGTTCAACTTCCAACAGTCTTTCGGCTCTTGAAACGTCTTCGTCCGGTTATCGACATAGCAAGTAACCATGTTCGCACAGTGATTCATAATTTCTTTCCCGTCTTCGTGAGTCGAGGTGTTGTCCAGATTAGTGCTTTCGTTGACGCGGCGCTTGCCAGCTTCCTGGGCCAGGGAGCAGTTGTTGCCCTAAGCTACGCCCAGAGTCTCTATACTCTTCCGGTCAGCCTTTTTGGAATGTCCGTTTCCGCGGCGGAACTTCCAACAATGTCAAAAGCAATTGGCAAGAGTGAGGTAGTCGCTGACACCTTGCGTCGGCGGCTTGACGGAGGGCTTCACCGCATTGCTTTCTTTATTATTCCTTCGTCAATGGCTTTTCTCGCGTTGGGCGACGTGATTGCGGCGGTTCTTTATCAGACCGGCAAGTTCACGCATGACGACGCAATTTATGTCTGGGCCATACTGGCTGGTTCAACGGTCGGACTCCTCGCGTCGACGTTGGGTCGACTCTATTCGTCAACTTACTATGCTTTGCGTGATACACGCACTCCACTTCGTTATGCGATCGTTCGGGTGACACTCACCACAGTTCTTGGATATCTCTGCGCTTTGCCTCTTCCGCGAGCTATCGGGCTTGATCCGAAGTGGGGGGTCGCTGGACTTACCGCCTCCGCAGGCATCGCCGGTTGGATTGAGTTTGCTCTGCTGAGACGCGCGTTGAACCGACGGATTGGTCGAACCGGATTGTCACCGGCCTTCGTGATCAAGCTTTGGATCGCCGCTCTGCTGGGAGCAGATGTTGGTTGGACCTTTAAACTGCTGTTGGTCAACCTGCATCCCATTCCATTGGCCGGCGTTGTTCTAGGTGGTTATGGAATCGCCTATTTCGGTGTAACCCTGGCCTTGGGGATGACAGAATCCAGTGCCGTGATCGGCAAGATTCTGCGTCTCCTAAAGGTCGCTAAATAAGGTCGCTAAACAGGGTCACGAGGGCTTCCAGCCTGCCTCGCCCCGGGATATCTGCGCTCTTCGTGATCTTCTTTTTGAGGTAACTGCTGCAACGATTCCCTTTCCCGGGCCGGGCACAAGTCTTTATGGGTTTTACCCACATTTTTCTGGAGAAATCGAGGCATTAACTCTTTACTTAGGTATCCTGGAAAACGGACTGGTTGGTGCAGCGGCAATAGGCGAGGCGGCCCTAGGCCGCCATTTTTGTTTTGGGGCATGCCCGAAACACTTTCACCTTTCGATTGACCACCCAACCCCACGTCCTTATCATCCCAAACGTGCAGCCGGTTATTTCAGCCAAGCAGATGCGGGAAATCGACCGCCTCACCACGCAAAACTATGAAACCCCATCGCTACTCTTAATGCAGGCGGCAGCCGAGTCATGCCTGGAGGCAATCGCCAACCACTTTTCCGGCGATCTGGAAGGCAAGAAAGCACAGATACTGTGCGGGCCGGGAAACAACGGGGGTGATGGAGCAGCGCTGGCCCGGGAGCTGTCCCGCGTTGGCGTTCATGCAGATGTGGTGCTGTTCGGAACCATCGACGAAGCCCGCGGTGACGCTCGTACTAACTTTGAGACTGTTCGCAAACTGAGTGGATTCGATGCGGGATCAAGCGATAGCCCAACGTCGTTAAGTTTCGTGGAGTGTAATAGTTTGCCGCTCTGGGAAAAGTTGGCCCAGCCGCGGCGTACTTTCGACATCATCGTTGATGCGCTTTTCGGAACCGGACTTACCCGGCCGCTCGAGGGATTGTTCCTCCAGATCGTCCAGCATCTGGCAATGACCCGCAAAGCCCGCGATGAGTCGTCTACTGCGCGGCCACTAATTGTTTCAATCGACGTTCCCTCTGGTCTCAATGCCGATTTGGCCAACCCTATCGGTGAAGCCGTTCAGGCAGACTTGACAGTCACATTCACAGCACCCAAACCCGCGAATGTTCTTCCACCGGCTTCTTATCTGAATGGCAAACTCGTTGTTGCAAACATCGGTTCGCCTTCAGCGTTAATTGAATCCGCGAACTCAAGATTATTCGTCACTGAGAAAACGGATGTACGCGATTGGTTAGTCAGCACGCGCTACAAACCAAACTCCTTTAAGAACACACATGGTCACGCGCTTGTGATTGCTGGCTCTCGTGGCTACACCGGCGCGGCCGTCCTTTGTGGAGATGCGGCAATGAAATCCGGCGCCGGACTTGTCACCGTCGCCTCACCTGCATCAGCGCAACCTTCCGTCGCCGTGAGCGTGATGCCCGAAGTAATGACGACTGCGCTCGCCGAAACCGATCGGGGCGCAGTTAGTGACGAGGCTATCGACCACGTGATGCAGTTAGCTGACAAAGCATCTGTGATCGCGATTGGGCCCGGTCTATCAGCTGCAGACGAGCGCACTCGTCGTTTCGTCTTCTTAGTCGTGAAACAACGCAAAACTCCGGTGGTGATCGATGCTGACGCACTTAATTGCCTCGCGGCCGAGGGCTCCCACGGATGGCCTGAGACCTTGTTC
>JALYTI010000509.1 GCA_030854375.1 Acidobacteriota bacterium
TTTATCGTTTCGCCGCCGACCACTTGCTACTCGTAGTCAACGCTGGAACGACCACCAAGGATTGGGAATGGATTAAATCGCATCGACGAGATGAATCCGCGGAACTGAAAAATGTCAGCTCTGATTACTGCCAACTGGCGCTTCAGGGCCCGGACGCGATTGGGATCCTGCAACAATTGACTGATTTGCCGCTAGCAGACATTAAGTATTATCACTTCAATGAAGGTGGCGTTGATGGTGTTGCATCGATTGTCTCTCGCACGGGATACACGGGAGAAGATGGGTTCGAGGTTTACGCCGCTGCAGAAAACGCGGAGCGCCTGTGGAACAAGATGCTTGATGCCGGAAAGTACGGTACGGACAATGGTGTGCTTCCCTGCGGGTTGGCAGCGCGAAATACACTTCGGCTGGAAGCAGGCATGGCGCTTTACGGCCACGAGATCGATGAAACGACCACGCTGCTTGAGGCCAATCTCGGCTGGATCTGCAAACTTAACAAGGGTGACTTCATTGGTCGCGCGCCACTGGCGAAACAGAAAGAAGAGGGCGTGCGCAAGCGCCTGGTTGGATTTGAAGTGACCGAGCGAGGTATTGCGCGCGACGAACAGGATGTTGTGATTGGCGGAGAACGCCTGGGAAGAGTCACTTCGGGAAGCCCGGCTCCTTTCTTGAAAAAGAATATTGGCATGGCATACGTTCCCACAAAGTTTGCAAACGAATCTCAGCCTATTCAAATTGATGTTCGCGGAAAACTGGTAGGCGCCCAGATTGTGAAGACGCCTTTCTACAAACGTGAGCGTTAAAGAAACCTCTGGTCTTTGGACTTTGGACTTCGGTCTTTGGATCAGCAGCGATGTCACTTGTTGTTGGAACGAACCAACACCAGGACCTAAGATCCAGGACAAATTCTTGAGAGGATAAATCATGGCTCAAATTCCGGAAGATTTACATTACAGCAAGGACCATGAGTGGGTTCGAGTAGAAGGCAACGTCGCCGTCGTTGGCATCACCGACTACGCGCAGGATTCGCTAGGCGACGTCGTCTACGTTGAAGTGCCGAAAGTCGGCGATGAGTTTGCCGCAAATGAGTCTTTTGGATCAGTTGAGTCCGTTAAGGCAGTATCGGAAGTATTCTCCCCGGTTTCTGGCGAGATAGTTGGAGTCAACGAAGCGCTTGCCGATGAGCCAGAGAAAGTAAATCAAGATCCTTATGGTTCCGGCTGGATGATTCGGGTTGAGATGTCGAATCCGGGCGAGGTGGACAGTCTACTCACTGCCGCCGAATATGAAGATTTCACGAAAGCTGAGAAAGAATAGAATTGCGTTATATTCCCAACGCGCCTGAAGAACGGGCCGAAATGCTTCACCAGATCGGCCTGAATTCCGCTGAAGAACTATTCGATTCCATTCCTAAGGATTTACGCTTAAAGCGAAATCTAAATACGCCGGCAGCCCTTTCCGAAATCGAGCTGCTTGCCGGCTTTGAGCAACTCGCTGCGGGAAATTCAGGTGCGCGCCGAACGAGCTTCCTCGGCGCCGGGGCCTACCAGCATTACATCCCAACCATAGTTGATCACATTATTTCTCGGTCGGAATTTTTTACAGCGTATACGCCCTACCAGCCTGAGATTTCCCAGGGTACTCTGCAATCAATCTTCGAGTTCCAAACTCTGGTTTGCCAATTAACGGGAATGGAAGTCGCCAACGCTTCGATGTATGACGGTTCAACGGCACTCGCCGAAGCTGTCCTGATGGCAGAACGAGTTACGAAGCGGTCGAAGGTCGTCGCGTGCGGCGCAATACATCCGGAATATCTCGAAGTCATAGATACTTATGTTCAGCACGCCGGCATTGAACTTCTACATGCAGAGCTAGATTCAAAAACCGGTCAGAACTCGAGAGCGATAGACATACTTGACGACAAAACCGCGGCCCTCGTTGTCCAGTCACCTAATTTCTTTGGTTGTATTGAAGACCTCGCTGCACTTGCCGAGCGCGCTCATTCAGTGGGGGCGCTTCTGGTCGTAGCAATCACGGAAGCATTATCTCTTGGTTTGCTCAAGTCGCCGGGCGCATGTGGTGCGGACATCGTAGTTGCCGAGGGACAATCCTTCGGTGTGCCGCTTTCGTTTGGTGGACCTTACGTCGGTTTGTTCGCGACTCGCGAAAAATATGCCCGGCAAATTCCCGGTCGTTTAGTTGGCGAGGCTTATGACAAAGAAGGGCGTCGTGGTTTTGTCTTGACGCTCGCCACGCGCGAACAACACATCCGCCGCGAGAAGGCGACTTCAAACATTTGCACTAATGAAGGATTGATAGCTCTCGCAGCCACGGTCTACCTGGAAACAATGGGACGGCGCGGACTTCAGGAGGTTGCGCAACAATGTGCACAAAAAACCGCCTACGCTGCAAAGCAAATCTCCAAGATTGAAGGTTTTTCAATTCCCTTTACCGGCCCACGTTTTAATGAGTTTGTTGTGCGGGCACCCGTCGCCGCGACGAATTTGCTTTCGCGTCTGGCTTCGGAAAGGAACATCACGGGAGGCCTTGCCCTGGCTCGATACCTTCCGGAACGCCCTAACGAATTTCTCGTCTGCGTAACGGAAATGAACTCTCGCGCTGAGATTGATGAGCTGGTTAATGGACTGGCTTCCCTTGCGAAGATTGTCTAGAACTGGATCGTTGATTCATGAATTCTAACATCACAAAAGTAACTACTCACATCAACCCCAACGAGGCGCTAATCTTCGAGCGCTCGCAGCCCGGACGCATCGGCTATCGTTTGCCCCCACTGGACGTTGACGAGCAACCCATCAACGAAATAGTGCCGCAGGAATTTCTCAGGGATGACGATTTAGAGGGCGTGC
>JALYTI010000510.1 GCA_030854375.1 Acidobacteriota bacterium
CTTTGCCCTCGATCCTTGTGATTTCGCCAACCGATCTTTTCTGAAGATCAACGACGACGTGAATGCCCTGGTCGCCTACATAGCGGTAGAAGAGGACGGCGGCGTGACGTCCAATCTGCAACCGCTCCTCATCTCTACTCATTTCAGCGGGTTTCAGGGCATAGAATTGCACTTGGATAAGCTGTTGGCGGCCTGCGCCCAGCGCTTTTTTTACTCGAGGATCAGAACTCGCGATGCGAGTGGCTAGTTCGGTTTCTTCCCGAGTAAGCGGATCAAGCGGCTGCAGCTCTTGTTGCGAATGCAAGGCCGACGAGTTGCAGGTTGAAGCAAAGGAGCTTGTTAACAACAGGGACGCGCTCGCTAGGCAAAGCACAGCGAAAGCGAACGCTCTCTTGTTAACAATAAAGTGACGTAAACGGGACATGAGGCACCTCCTGGTGAGTTTGAGTCCTAACTGCGCCCACTGGTTGTAAACGAGGGCGGAGCAGAAGAACGATTTGCCATTCAATTAGCAGTTCCGGAGAGCACAAATCCTGCTTGGCAAGACCTGTATGGCGAGTATGCAAGGGCGCAGGCTCGTGAGAGTTCAGCTCAGCAGGTAGGACCACGATATTCTTCTGGTTTCCTTTAGTCAAGGATGTCCCGGAAACTTCGCCCCGGCGAGGACTGCGGTTGGCGACGTTCAAATCGAGATTGCCATCGTCAAGTTTCCCCTTTTAATTAGAATCTGAAGCACGTATCCACGAGTCGAACAAATTGTTTGCAAAAGCGGCTTATTTATTTAGAATCGCTCTGAAAGGAATAATCAAAGATGAAGCCCACGACTAAATGCTGCCTGGTAGCTGTACCTGTGTCTGATCTCTTCGGTTCCTATCTGCGCGGTTCCCATTTGAACATTTGTTGCCTGTTAGTGTCCTGGGTGTTCATGTCATGCCTGTTTATTCCGACGACTGTGATCGGACAAACCGCAGCTCCGCAGTTGAAGACGACGGCCGCAGACAAATTCGCGCAGATGTCGGATCTGCTGCCGACGCCGAATGATCAGCGTACAGCTTCCGGGGCGCCGGGGTCTCGATACTGGCAGCAGCGTGCTGATTACGTGATCAATGTTGAGCTTGATGATGCCAACCAGCGTTTGACCGCCTCAGAAACAATCACCTATTACAACAATTCGCCTGACTCGCTTGCGTATCTCTGGCTGCAACTCGATCAAAATATCTGGGCGAAAGATTCAGAGAATCTTGCCACTCAGGTTGCGCCCAACTTTGAGAAACTTCCCTTTTCGACAATTGATAATTTGATCGCGAGACGCGAGTTTGAGGGGGGCGAGCGAATCACGGCGGTGCGCGATGCGAAGGGCGTAGCCATACCCTACACCGTCGTAAGAACGATGATGCGACTTGACCTGGCGGCCCCACTGCCCCCGGGACAGTCCACGGTATTTAGTGTCGATTGGAACTACAACATCAACGATGCAAAGCGTATCGGTGGCCGCACCGGATACGAATACTTTCCCACTGACAAAAACTATATTTATGAGATTGCGCAATGGTTTCCGCGCATGGCCGCGTATTACGACGTTTATGGATGGCAGCACAAACAGTTTTTAGGCTCGGGAGAATTTACACTTGAGTTTGGCAACTATCGTGTTTCCATAACCACGCCTGACGATCACATTGTGGCCGCGACCGGCGTCCTGCAAAACCCGGACGTGGTCTTGACAGCGGCGCAGCGCCAGCGTCTGGACCAGGCTAAGACCGCGAAGACCCCGACGTTCGTCGTCACTCCTGCGGAAGCCCGGGCCAACGAGGCCCACAAGCCGGGCGCCAGGAAAACCTGGATTTTCGCAGCCGAGAATGTTCGCGATTTCGCATTTGCCTCATCGCGGAAATTCATTTGGGATGCCCAGGGACACAACGTCGAAGGCAACCACGTGATGGCGATGTCGCTTTATCCAAAAGAGGGTGAACCGCTTTGGTCCAGGTACTCAACGCAAGCAATTGAACAAACGCTTGACGTCTATTCACGCCATACCTTCCCTTACCCTTATCCAGTCGCGCAGTCGATCAACGGTCCGGTTGGGGGCATGGAGTATCCGATGATTTGCTTTAACGGACCACGACCGCTTCCTGATGGAACTTATCCGGCGAGCACAAAATATGGACTCATCTCAGTCGTGATCCACGAAGTTGGTCATAACTTCTTTCCCATGATTGTTAACTCCGATGAGCGGCAATGGACGTGGATGGATGAAGGGCTGAACACCTTTATGCAATATCTGGCGGAGCAGGAGTGGCAGGAGGATTATCCTTCACGACGCGGCGAGCCCAAATTCATCCTTGAATACATGAGTAGCCCGGACCAGGTTCCGATCATGACGAACTCAGAAGACCTCCTGCAATTTGGCAACAATGCTTATTCCAAACCGGCTACTGCGATGAACGTGTTACGAGAGAGCGTGCTGGGTCGTGAACTCTTTGATTTCGCTTTCAAGCAATATGCCCGCCGTTGGCAATTCAAACGTCCGACGCCCGCTGATTTATTTCGCACCATGGAAGACGCATCCGGCGTTGACCTTGATTGGTTCTGGCGAGGCTGGTTCTACACTACGGATCGTGTGGATATCTCGATTGAGCGTGTGCGTCTTTTTACTTTGAACACGATGAATCCTGATGTTGAGAAGGCGCTGCAGGCAAAGGAACGCGCGGCGCAACTTCAGACGCTGTCACAACAGCGAAATAAAGAGATAATCAAGCGCGTTGACCAGGATCCTTCCCTGCGCGATTTCTACAACACCTATGACGAGCTGGTGGTGACGCAGCAGGATCGTGAAGACTATCAGAAGTTCCTCTCTACTCTTACGCCA
>JALYTI010000073.1 GCA_030854375.1 Acidobacteriota bacterium
TCGAGCCGCAGCGCCATATTTATGGGCACGGCAATGGCCCCGTAAGAGCAAATCGCGATGAACGCGGCAATGAATTCCGGCGAATCATTGAGCAAGAGTGCCACGCGCTCGCCGGGCTCGATTCCCAACCTGGTTAGCGCACGCGCGATGAGAATTGTTTGCTTACGGAGCTCCGCGTAACTAATCTGCTGCTCTTCAAAAAGGATCGCGGTACATTCGAGCGAATCGTGTTTGAAAATTTCGTCGAAGAGATTCATACAACCGGATCGCGCGAGCGCCAGGCTAATAAATCAAACTGTAAAAAGCGGGAATTCAATTTGGACGTGCAACGAGTTGTAATCAATCTGAAAGCGGCCCTTTAGTAAACTCGTCGAGCATCGGCATTCAGTTCAATCCAGAACCGCGAGCGGTAGCGACCGGGTCCTACACTCAAGTTGGAGGGTAGCATCCGCTCGCTACCGCTCACGGTTCTGTAATTAATTTGGGAACCCGCTATTGCCGTGTTTACTTCAAAGTTGCATCCACCAAGTACTCATCAAACCATATTCTGGATTATAATCGCACCCTTGTTGATTGCCATTGTCCGCGCGGTGGTGTCCGCTGAACCTCTGTGTGTCCTGCCCCAGCTGCGGCTGAACCGGAACTATGACCGACTAGTTTGAAAGGGAGTGATGAGATGAAGGTCATTAGGGTGTTTTTGAATGCAATCCTGCTCATGGTTTTCTGCCTTCAGGCTGCCAGCGCCCAGGAGATGCAAATGCATCGCCACGATGCTTCGGAAAAACTTGGTCAGGTTAACTTTACTGTCTCCTGCAACGCTGCGGCCCGCAAGCAATTTAATCGCGCCACGGCTTTGCTTCACTCATTCTGGTACGCCGAAGCTGAAAAAGCTTTTGCCGCTATTGGCAAGGTTGACCCGAAGTGCGGCATGTCCTATTGGGGTGTCGCCATGAGTCTTTACCATCCAGTTTGGGCTCCGTCGAGCGCTGGGGAACTAGAGAAAGGTTGGGCTGCAGTTGAAAAGGCAAAGACTGTCGGCGTGAGAACTGATCGAGAAAGAGAATACATAGCCGCGATAGAAACGTTCTATAAAGACTCTGGAAAAATCGATCATCGCACTCGCGCGCTTGCTTACGAGAAGGCTATGGAACAAGTTTACCTACACTATCCGAAGGATCATGAGGCAGCTATCTTTTATGCGCTCGCTTTGTTGGGTACCGCTACCAACTCCGACAAGACTTACGCAAAACAAAAGCGAGCCGCCGAAATCCTTAACAAGATTTTGCCTGAAGAGCCAAACCATCCGGGTGTCGCGCATTATCTGATTCATAGTTTCGATTATCCGCAGCTTGCACTGCTGGCGCTGCCTGCAGCTCGGAGTTATGCAAAGATAGCTCCTTCGTCTCCGCACGCGCTGCACATGCCCTCACACATTTTCACTCGACTCGGGCTGTGGCAGGAGTCAATTGATTCGAACCTCGCCTCGGCAGCCGCGGCGAAAAAACACGTCGCCATGTCTCATCCTGGCGCTGCTTCCTTTGATGAGCTTCACGCTTTGGACTACCTTGTCTATGCATACCTGCAAGGCGCCGAGGATCAAAAGGCCAGGGAGGTAGTCGATCAAGTCGCCGCTCTCAACAAAGTTGATGCGTCTGTTTTGGCGGCATCTTATGCTTTTACCGCGATACCTGCGCGTTATGCGGTGGAAAGACGCCGTTGGTCCGACGCCGCCAAACTCGAGTTGCATCCGCTTGATTTTCCGTGGGAGCAATTCCGTTACAGTGAGGCCTTAATCTATTTCGCGCGAGCTCTCGGCGCCGCGCGCAGTGGCGATCCTGCGGCCGCTCGCAAGGATGTGGATAAACTTTCGGCAATTCAGAAAGCGCTGGTCGAATCGAAGGAGGAATATTGGGCCGACCAGGTAGAGATCCAGCGGCGCTCAGCGGCGGCCTGGCTTGCGCACACGGAAGGAAGCGACACGGAGGCTTTAACTCTAATGCGCTCGGCGGCGGAGTTGGAAGCTTCGACCGAGAAGCATCCGGTGACGCCTGGTCCCATCATCCCCGCGCGTGAGTTGTTAGGAGACATGCTTTTGGAACTTAAACAGCCGGAACAGGCATTGCGGGAGTTTGAAACGTCGCTGGGTGATTCACCGAATCGATTCAATGGACTGTATGGCGCTGCGCGCGCCGCGGAACTCTTGCATGATAAAAAGAAAGCCGGCGATTACTACGCAAAGATGGTGACACTAACCGCGCATGCCGATTCCGACAGGCCGGAACTTCAGAAGATAAGAGAATTCATAGCCCAGAAATAAGAGCACGGTCTTATCATTCCCACATGTGATAGGGACCGGTACGTCGCAGAGAAGCGTCATCTCTCCGCTCGCCGCCTCCTACGTTCGGTGCGAGCTTCCATTAACACACGCCCAGTAGAGTTGCTGGGCGCTTGTATCCCCAACGCGGTGGCAAGGGTGGGCGCGATATCGGAGGGCGCTGCCGGCTCCTCGTAGCGCCCGGCGGAAAACCCGCGTCCCATGATGATGAGCGGCACGTGTGTGTCGTACGAGTAAGGCGAGCCATGCGTGGCCGTCCAACGAAAGTCGGTAGGCTCATCAAGTGGCTCGACGGTTATGCTGTAAGGCTGAGCAACAAGAACGACGTCGCCGCTGCGTTGCGGCTGATAGCCGTGAAACACGCGCCGGGCGACTGGATCCGCGGGCGCGATTGAACCTGCCTCCAATTGCGCGCGCGTGAAATAGCGACCCAGGCCAGGCACGCTCATCGCCGCCTGGCCCACAAACCGCTCGATCTCGTCGGCGTTGACGCCGTCGCGGCCCAGCGCACTCATGTTTAAGTAGACGTTGCCATTAATGTAGCCGTCGCGCGTCTCGTTCTTATGTTGAAAACTTTGAATGTAGTCGGCGGTGTTATCCTCGCCGCTAGCTCGTCCGTAACGCGCTTTGATTGCGTCTTTAATCGTCCTCAAAATATTGGTGTAATCAATTCGGTGACCCGGGAGATTGAGTGCGATAGCATGCTCCGGCACGGGCGCGACGCCATGATCCGCCGTGAACACGACGATTGTGTTCTGCAAGCTAACGCGCCCATCGACGAAATCCAGCAGGTTTGCCAGGTTTCGATCCATCCGCAGCGTCACGTCCATGGCCTCCTGGCTGTACGGACCGAAGCGATGGCCGACGTAGTCATTGGCCGAAAAACTTATAGTGAGAATGTCTGCGTCATCGTCCCCGCCGAGGTTTTCCTTGACGATCGCTTCCTTTGCGAACGCAAGTAGGAGATCGTTTGAGAACGGCGTGTAGTCCAGAGACTTATAAAACATAAAGCCTGGCTTGCTCAGTCCGCCGGTGATGACGTGTGGGAACGTCTTTGTGTCGTGCGAATCGGCGTAAAGATTTTCCCAGGGTTCGGCATCCGCGCCCACCCGCTTGATGTATTCAGACTCGGGAAGAAGGCGATCCCAACGCATTCCGAAAAAGCTATCTGCCATATGTTTCTGGTTGAAGTTATCAACCCAGACAGGAAGGCTGTTGAAGTAGTAGTTGCTTGAAACAAAGTTGCCGTTGTCGTTGCTCTCCCAGTAGGCGGCGGAGGCATGTCGGCCCGCCGGAAGAATCGCCGAACGATCCTTTACGGAGATGCCTATTACTTTCGAGCGGTCGTTGGTTGCCAGCCGCAACTCGTCGCCGACGGTTGATGCGAGCAAGCGGCGTGGGCTCTTGCCACGATCTCCCTCGCGCCCGCCGAGCAATAGGGTCGAGTTGTCTGTCACACTGGAAACTTTTGTGCCTGTCTCGCGGTCGAACCAATCATTGGCGATGATGCCGTGCTCTGACGGCCAGGTGCCGGTCATCAGCGTCGCGTGTCCGGGCGCTGTGTAGGTAGGCATGTGATCGTAGTTCGCCTGGGTCCACGACGCGCCCTTGCGCATCAATCGGCTCAGCCCTCCTTCAACAAACAGGTCACCGTATTTTTCCAGATAGTCGTAGCGAAACTGGTCCACGACGATAAGAAGGACTAGACGCGTTCGCCCGGACTCCGAAGACGTGGCCTTCGGCGTTCGTGCTTGTCGCTGAAAAGTTTCAGCGTTGCTTTCATGTGCGCGCGGGAGGCGTTGAGCGACTGTGCTTGCGAGGAAGACGATAACGAGCAGAAGTGAGGATGCGAAAATGACAACTAAGGGCGGAGTCCTGCGCAGCTTGGTCATGAATATTCCTGGTCCGGGTGTTCAAAACACATCGTTGGGGCAAAAAACCCCTCGGAAATTAGGCTCTCTTTGGAGTGCTGCGACTTGTCGCAGCTTTCAACGTTGAATGCCTCTCAACCAAAATCGGCGACAAGTCGCCGCACTCCAAAAAGAGGCCTCTTTAGACGGAGCGAACTCTACCGGCGAGCTTTGGATCAGAGTTGCGCGCCTACAGCACTCTCATAAACGCAACCAGGTCGGTTTTCTCCTGCTGGTTGAGATTGAGTTGCAAGATTAGATTGAAAAACTCGACTGTATCTTCTAACGTAAACAGGCGCCCGTCGTGCAGATATGGTGGCGACTCCTTGATGCCGCGCAACGGGAAGGTCTTTATTGGGCCCTGCGCCGTCATCATCATTCCACCTTCCATGTGCGGCTTATAGAATCGTTCTACCTGCAAATCGTGCATCAGATTGTCAGTGTAAAACGGCGGCGTATGGCACGCGCTACAGTTCGCCTTCCCGAAAAAGAGTTCTTCGCCTCGTATCTCGCTTTCACTCGCCTTGCTGCGATCGAGACGCCCAAGGACGTTGAGTTTCGGCGCGGGCGGAAAGTCCAGCAGCTCCTGGACCTCAGACATGAAGTGGACTTGCGAGCCACGCTCCAAGACATTTACGCCCTTCTTCGTAGCTATGACCGGGTCGCCATCAAAGTAAGCAGCGCGTTGCTCAAATTCCGTGAAATCTTCAACGGTCTTAAGCGCTCTTTGTGATCCGAACAGCCGTTGAATATTCACGCCCCGCAACGAAGTCGTTTCAATCCGGCGTCGATTCTCTTGCGGGCGGATGTCTCCTACGAGATGAAAGGCCGCCGAGGTGTGACCGTTGACATGACAATCGAAGCACGCAACGCCCAGCATGCCATCAGCTCTTTCCGTTTTCCGGTCGTCTGTTGCATTGAATTGTTGTTGCGGAAACTGCGTAACCAGCAAGCGCAATCCTTCGAGTTGTTTGGGATTGAGAATGCCGTTGAATAGTTGATAGAAGTTATTGACTGTAATCAGCTGTCCCTGAGAAACATCGCCAAGGTCTTTCCGCGATGTCAAAAACATTGCCGGCGGAAATTCAGGCAGGAAGTGGTCCGGCAAATCAAAGTCCATGTCAAAGCGCTCGACCCGCGGCAGCAACTTGATCTCCGTCTGCGGGAATACCATTCCGCCCACTGGATGATTCACGTGCGGCAATGGCAGGTAAGGAAACAAATCCTTGTCCCTGATTTGCTGAGGCGACATGCGTCCAAGTTGCTCCCAGGTGGTGCCGCCGCGAAGTTTCGCCGTTGGGCCAACGGGGATCGGTTTGCCGCGCGTCATTCGCACACTTTCATCGACCCGACGGCGCAGATCGTAACGCTCTTCAAGATATCTTTGGTGAGCTGCCATTACGCCCGCCTTCGCGGCCTTATCCCTCGCACGTACCACGTCGAAAGGCTCTTCTATGACAGGCATGAAAGATGAGGGCTTCTGCTGGTCCGGCTTCTGCGCCCGCACTCGCTGAGTGACAAGCATTGCAGCAACAATGGCCAGGACAAACGCAAGGGTCATCAATGTTCTGAATCGTTTTGCGCAAATCATTGGTTTCGCCTTTCTTTGATTGCCAGTCCTTGAATAATAGTGGACTGGCAGTAGTGAGATCGCCGTGAGACTGCCGCGACTGCAAAGATTCTGCTTGCGAGAAAAATCGCGACCATAGACTACTTTTGTGAAACGGAGGACTGGATATTAACACCGACGGATGGATTTATTCCATACCGCCGCGCAGGTTATGCAATTGCCGAAGCTCAAGTTAACAGCCTGAACTGGATCGTGGAGATTGCGCGCTGGCCGCAGTTGGAAGTGGACTTCAAACCGCGATCGTTTGTAATTGTCCGCGCACGTCCGATGTGATAAAAGCCCACCATGCCTTTCCGTAGCTTAGATAATCGCCTGGTGAAGATGATAACTAAACCGCTCGTGTTATTGGTCACGGTGTTGCTCGCTGTCAGTTCTCCTGTGAGAACGAGCAACGCCTGTCAGCAATCCACGTATCACGCTCTCAGTGGTTCGCTCCAACAGGAAGATGGTTGGGTAGCGATTAAGACAGACGAGGGAGTACTTTTCGTATGGAACCGTCCAGACATTCATTTCACGATCGCAATCAAGGGCGCAGAGATAAAGCCGCTGAACGATCCCGAGCACATCTTTCTCAGTGTGGATGGCAAGGTTTTTCAAATTCAACTGGCATCGATCAGCGAGTTTGCGCCGGACGCGAAAGAGAAGAAACTCGACGACAAATCCATACTCGCCGCGCATCGCGACTGGGAGTCGAAATATATTGAAGGCCTGTTGCACAGCAAACTCAAGGTGCAACTCTTCACCGCCAAACTGAGCAGCGGCAGCGATGCCTCCTTGTGGCAATTTGATATGCCGGAAGGAATGAACGCTGATGCGAAGAAGCAAATATATCTGACTATGGTCAGCAAGCCTTACGTGCTGCTGCTTAACAGCGAGGCCACGGCCACAATCTCAGAAGATGTGGCGCGCAAGTTTCTACTGGACACGATCGCGACGTTGAAAATCAGTCTCACTCCGATAGACGTGAAGAAGTTGTCGGAATCGATACGCGGGGGAAGCAAGCCTTAAGGCAAGTATTAGTTGGTGCAAAGATGAAACAGCCTCAAACAACCAGGTTTGCCGTCTGCATTCGGAGCGACGATGCTGATTTACTCACGCCTCGAATGATCTATCAGGTACTGCCGGATGATAGCGCGGCGAAATCGAACTATATCCGGGTAGTAGACAATGAGGGCGAAGATTACCTCTATCCGGCAGAGTACTTCATATTCCTGGATCTGCCTCAAGACATCGAACGTGCACTATTGCGAGCTGCGTAACATCAAACCCCTGTCACTAAGGAACGACGAGCTTGTTAGCTGTCATTCTGCAGACGACTCCGGCGCAGTTCGGGTACGAATAACTGTCGGTTCCCTAAAGATACAATCAACTTCGGTCGTATCGCGCGCGCGATCACTTACTTCTCGTCGAGCTTCCTGCCCGCATTCAAATTGTCGAAATTCAGAATCGCGTTGAAGACAAGGAAGTAGCTGCCTTTAGTTTGCCCGCGCCACATTGGATTGGTCGAGAAGAGCACAACGTGGCCGCGTCCTAAGGGCACATCAATCACCGCAGCATGCTGAGCGATTTCGTCCCCACCATCAAGCAATCCGGAAACCAAAAGATCCTTCGTATCCGCATAACGCAAGACCACGCGCGGGCGCTCGGCGGGAGGGATGACTGAAACCTCATTGCGGCGCTGTTCATCCGTCAACGGCAATGCCTCCCAAATCTCTGCCTTCGGCGCTTCAGGTATCTCCGCCGGTGGCCGGCCTTGCACCGTGTCGGGGTCGTCGACGGTGCCGCGGCCCGTAAGACGTTCATCGACGCGGCGGCGAGCGCCACTGCTGCCGGCAATGCTCGAGAGATTGAAGATTGGACCATTTGAGCAGTACATCGCCAGGGAGTCGGCGTAACCGTAGGCTATCGGACTCGCGGGATCGACGGTCTTGATTCGCAGAATGTCTCCTACGGCCTTCAGTCGCACGGCGCGAGCAATAGATACACCGGGCGTGAAGCCGTAGTTCACTGCAAAACTGGACGTATCGTCTACCGTAAGAAACAGTCCGCCCTGCTGCACAAACTTTTGCAGGTTAGCAAGCCCAGACCAACCGAGTCCCGGCCGTATATCTTCAGTAGAGTCAATCTTGCCGATGTTAGGTGTAAGCGAGGTCGTCTTCCATGGGAGCGGATTTCCGTACATCGGCATGCCGTTCACAATCGCACCCTGGTCGCGGCCAACAGGCGCAAAGAGAATGACGTCATACTTCGCTCGCAGGTTGTCATCTTTG
>JALYTI010000511.1 GCA_030854375.1 Acidobacteriota bacterium
TGACAACCTGTCCCAGCCACAGCTGCCGGAAGGCAAAATTGCCGCGGAGCAGTTCGATATAACCGGCGGGTCGGGTCGTTTCTAAACGTTTTCCGCTTGAATTTGCCACGCAGTTCGACCGAAAAAAGATGATTACCTTAAATAAGCGTGAACTTTGTGCCTGGAAAAACCATCCTTCCCTACGTTAGTTCGCGCCTGAATTGAGGACTAAAGACGAAGGGTGCCCGCACAACTGAATGTTGTCAACTTCTGGTTTAAGCAGTTTGACTGAACTTTTCAATCTGACCTATCAAATTGATTTCATGAAGATAGGTTGAATCTTCAAATGTCTACGGTTTCTCATAACCCTCAATACCGCGGCTTTTTCTGAGCCTATCCGTCAGTCGTCCATCCGGCACGACAATTGAAAAAGGAAGGGCGCGGCTCAGAAGCTTCAAGGCTTCACGGGCTCTCCGCACGGAGTCCGAGCCGCCAATTTCTGAAATGGAGTGCAAAGCAAGTGCGATGAGCAATTGCCCACTCGATTTCGACCCGAGTCTCACCCCGCAAAGGCGAACCAAAAGGTTCGCCCCCTTGCCCCCCGACAATGGCCGGAAGCCAAGCTGATTGCTCCCAGCTTGCTTCCGGCCTCTGAATTTGTGGTCGATTGGTCTTTTAAAGACATCAAGGTTCAATGCACGTATGCATCGAGCCAATTGTGGAAAATTAATGAAGGTAGTCAACATCGCTGACAATAAACCCCGATCTGGAGCGGAACTGGCGCGAAGGCGCGCTGGCAGACGCACCACCCGCTATCAGCTTTTCATTCTTGCTGGTGGCGTTCTGGTGACTGCGTGGGCCCTTCGGCAATCGTTGTGGATGGCCCTGCTCACCGCAACTGTTTTTGCGGGTGCCCAGTTGATTCTTCTCGGCTGGTCCCGGTTAAGTGCTAAAACGCGTGAAACGGAAGAACTCAGCCGCATACATTTCGCCACCGCGGAAGCGCTCGCAACTGCGATTGATGCTAAGGATCAAACCACTCATTGCCACGTTCGCCGCGTCCAGATCTACGCCGCGGGCATGGGCCAGTTATTCGGGCTTTCGAGTGATGAGATAGCCGCACTAAAAGCGGGAGCTCTGCTTCACGACGTCGGAAAACTAGCTGTCCCTGCTCATATCATCAACAAGCCCGGCAGATTGACACCCGCTGAGTTTGAGAAGATGAAGATCCATACAACTGTGGGCGCGCAGATTCTCAGCCGCGTTGATTTTCCTTATCCAGTCACACCCATTATTCGCCATCATCATGAACAGTGGGACGGGCTTGGCTATCCCGATGGCCTTAAGGGCGAACAAATACCTATCACAGCGCGCATCATCTCAGTTGTCGACTGCTTCGATTCCGTTAGAGAGGATCGTCCTTTCCGGAGGGGCATGACGCGCGACGAAGCCATTGCGTTTTTGTTGCGTGGTTCAGGGACACATTTCGATCCGAAGGTAGTGGAGCTGTTCATAAAAGATCTGCCACGCTTCGAGGCCCAGATCGCCGCGGTCGGATTACCCCAACAGGTAACATTAAATAGTCCGCGTGAACCTTTCGCACTCAACGAAGTGGATATGGCCCAGACGCGAGAACGCGGGTCTTACATGGCTTACGACCAGATCAAGAGCGCGCACCAGGAGGTCTACGCGTTATATGAGATAGCGCGCACGTTTGGATCGTCTCTCGATGTGCGAAATACGATTGATGTGCTGGTAGACAAAGTAGGACACGTTGTCGCGTTTGATACCTGCGTGGTTTATCTGTACGACGAATTGAAGGGATACGCGACGGCCGCTCACGTAGCCGGAAGAAATGCAGAACTCTTAGCCACAAGATGCGTCGCACCGGGTGAGGGAGTCACGGGATTTGCCCTGGCTAATCGCAGCCCTATCAATCAACTTCACCCGAGCCTTGATTTCACCGGACTTGAACTTGAGCGTGATTATCGCTCAATGGCCTCTTTGCCTCTTTATAAGGACGAGATGTTGCTGGGCGCGCTGTCGGTTTATTCGACAGAGCTGGAGCAATACACGGATGACCACATGCGTATGCTCGAAACCGTAACGAGATTGGCTTCAGATGCATTGTCTAACGCGATGCATCACGCCAAGGCGGAATCGAATGCTCTTACCGACCCCCTGACGGGATTGCCCAACGCTCGTTATTTGGCTTTGCGATTTGATGAGGAAGCGTCTAGAGCACGACGCACAAGCCGTTCGTTCCAGGTGGTGATGCTTGACCTGGATGATTTTAAGATCGTTAACGACACGTTTGGACACAAAGTGGGCGACAAGATGTTGCGCGAGATGGGGAGAATTATTCAGACCCAGCTTCGTGAATACGATTTTCTTGCCCGCTACGCCGGCGATGAGTTCGTAGCCATTGTTCAGGAATTGATAGGTACCCAGGTCGAAGACTTGCGAAGCCGGATTGAAACGGCCGTCTCGGAATTTTCCCTCCATGTTCGCGGCAGCGGTCAGGCGCGCGTCGGCATAAGCATTGGCACAGCTACATATGGCGTCCAGGGAGAGAGTTTGGATCAACTCCTCGTGGCTGCGGATCAGGCGATGTATCGCGCCAAGTCCAGTCACAAGCTCGAGCGGAGCGCGCAGCAGGCCGCAGCTGCAACCATACTAAAGCTTGAGAACGAAAGCCTCGCCGAAGTTGAGACCGACAAGCTCGCTTCAACCTCAGTCAACTAGCTAGATTTCCCTCCTTTATTCTTCAGCAGAATCGGACTGTCCAGCGCGCACAATCTTGACATTCCTGTACTCCATCGCTTTCAATCGCTAACAGGAGATGCGTGACGTAATCCGCCCGGACCGAAGCAGGCGC
>JALYTI010000074.1 GCA_030854375.1 Acidobacteriota bacterium
CCGTACCGACTCCGGCGTCCACAATGATCGTTGCTTCGGGGAGTTGCTCCCTCATGATGCGAAGGTTGGCGGGATTTTGAATTCCAAGCCCTGATCCAATTGGCGCGGCCAACGGCATCACCGCCGCACAACCTGCATCGAGCAGTTTTTTGGCCATGATCAAATCGTCGGTAAAGTAAGGCAAGACAATGAAACCCTCATTCACCAGCACGCGCGCTGCTGCGAGCGTCTGTTCGTTGTCCGGAAAAAGTGTAGTCTGATCGCCGATGACTTCAAGCTTAATGAAATCTGTCTGTAGGGCCTCGCGGGCGAGACGCGCGGTGCGAATTGCTTCCTCGGCCGTATAGCAACCGGCGGTATTGGGAAGGATTTGGAGTGAAGGGTCGAGATGATCGAGAAATGATTCGCTGCTGCGATCCAGCGGCACGCGCCTGACGGCCACGGTAACCATCTCGGCGCCCGAAGCTCGGTGCGCGGCCTTCATTTCATCGAAGGTCCGATATTTTCCGGTACCAATGATTAGGCGCGAAGTAAAAGTCCGGTCGCCAATTCTAAATCGCTCTGTGGAAGCCGGTGCTGCTGTAGACATGCTTGAATTATATTCTGCCTACCGCCGTCTGCCTACTGCTCCTGCTCCTGGGTATTGGCCATGTGTGAATTCTACGACCAACCTCTCATTTGGAGTGCGCTGCCTTGTCAGCGCTTTGGTCGGGCGCGACTTGTCGCGGCCGGGGCGGATTGACTCATTCCGCACCAACGCGGCGTCAAGCCGCCGCGGACCAAAGCGGTGACAGGTCACCGCACTCCAAAGAGTGGCACGTTTCAACGTGAACCAGCACTTGCTCTTGAGCCACCCCCAACAAAATGCACGATCTCTATTTTGTCATCGACCCGCAGTGTTATGGCGGACCAATCAGAACGGCGAACAACTCGCTGATTGAGTTCGATAGCAATCTGTTCGGGCTTGAGATTGAGACTTGCGACCAGTTTGGGAAGGGGTAGATTTTCGTCGACCTCGCGAGGTTCGCCATTGACTTGAATACGCAAGTCGAGGACCTCATTTGGCGGGATGAATCACGCGACGCATTTCCGTCGCGTGACCCTCCGCAACCGCACGAATAAGGATTGCGGCGCGGCCCGAGGTAAACTTCGGAAGCTTGGCAGTAACGACAGCAATGCCGTCGCGATTGGTCTTGACCGACTGCACCTGAGGTCTGAAAGTAGTCCCCATTATCTTGACCGAAAGGGTCACAGCTTCAAGTGGCTTTGGCTTGCGACCAGATCGGTTTTGAAGCAGCACATTGAACGTGACAGATTTCCCTGCGCGAAAATCCTGCTCATCCAGAATCGTCAGGACCAAAACTTTGTCCCCGGTCGCAGCCTCCCCAAGTGGTGACTTCCGCCGCGGGTCGTACACTGTGTAAGCCGAATCCTGAACCCGCGAACGCGCTTTAGGCCGCGGAGCTTCCGCTTCCTGGGCCGGCTCTTGAATTGGCACATTCTTAACCGGCGCTTTAGGCGCAGCTTTGGCGACGACCTCACGCTTAATCTCAAGCGTGTCATCAGCCCGCGAAGCCGGTTGCTTCGGCGTATCCTCGCGGCTAACATTCAGACGCTTTAAGTCCTCGAGACGTCCCGCATTGACGGCCGCACAGATCAAGCGATGCTGGTGCTGTAAACGTCGCGCTAGCACTTCTTCGTTAAAACCTGAGGCAATTAGATCTTCGTACGGAGTGCGTTTGCTGGCCAGTATCGCGCCGCCTGAATAAACGAGCGACAAGATTAAAGGCGAGGCGAGGCCCTTGTCCTCGGTTTGCACGTGATACACCACGCCGTTATGTTCGATATCAGTATTGAAGCCGGTAATCACAGTATTAATTATGCCGCTATCAGATGATTTAGCGGGCCATCGACCATCTTACAATCATAAAGCCCAAGCGAAGTTAACACAGGCATTTTTGCAGGGTCAATCACCAATTTCTTTACGCAATTGCTGCCGGACAACCTGCTTGACACCCTTTATCCGTTCGACTACGATTCGGCTTGTACAATGATTCTCAATCTAGAGTGCACTCGAGAATGTCTTCGAGAATCTCCTCGTAGCGTTACGAGGTCAGCCACAGAGTTTAGGTCGCCATTCGCCGAACGAAAGGCGTCCTGCAGCATTGATCTGACTGCAGCAGGTAGCAAATAAGAATGCCGTTTCATCTGTACGATTATCTGCCCATCCTCCTGATGTTCATAGTTGCTGGAGGTTTCGCCGTGGGCAATATTGTGCTTTCGCAGTTTGTGGGTCAACGAAAGCGGACACGAACGAAACTCATGCCCTATGAATGTGGCAAGGATCCGGTGGGCAGCGCGCGCGAACGGTTTTCAGTCAAGTTTTATCTTATAGCGATGATCTTCATCTTGTTCGACATAGAAGTCATCTTCCTGGTGCCCTGGGCGGTGGTGTTCAAAACGCTTGCGGCGCCCGCGTTTGGCCTCCGCAATCTTGTTTACCTGGAAATGATGGTATTTGTGGCGCTGTTGCTCGCAGGTTATGTCTACGTAATCAAGAAGGGCGCTTTTGATTGGGGTGAGACGGCGCGGCGAGAAGCTGAAGCCGAGGGCCGGCTTCTATCGGACATGGAAAAACGAAAAGTGCAGAGCACACGAACCGCCGCATAAGTAGTTGCATGGGACTCGAGAACATCATCGCCGAAGCTTTGCCGGAAGTGCTGACGACGCGCCTGGATTCGCTGATCAATTGGGCGCGCAAATCTTCGCTATGGCCGGCAACATTCGGGCTCGCCTGTTGCGCCATCGAGATGATGAATGCAACTTCTTCGCGCAATGATCTGGCGCGTTTTGGTTCTGAAGTGTTTCGCGCCAGCCCGCGCCAGGCCGACGTGATGATTGTGTCCGGCCGCGTTTCCAGGAAGATGGCGCCGGTTCTCCGCCGCATCTACGATCAAATGCCCGAACCAAAGTGGGTTATTTCGATGGGCGCTTGTGCAACCTCCGGTGGCGTGTTTGATAATTACGCAATCGTCCAGGGCGTAGATAAAATTGTGCCGGTTGATGTTTATATTCCTGGCTGTCCTCCGCGTCCCGAGATGTTGATCCACGCCGTGATGATGTTGCAGGACAAGGTAATGAAAGAATCCTCGCGTGACCGCAGGGATGTGCCGGAAGAGGAGGCACGAGCCGCATTCGTCCCGGGGACTCTGCCGGTGACCGATGGGTCAACGCAGACAGATGTTTTTGCTGAAGCTCGACCATATTCAATTGCTTCGCGACACGAACGACGCCGCTCTTCTTAGGACTCCGGCATAGGTTTCATGAACCATGGGGACAGATAACGAAAGCATCTTGCCGGGGGCGGTAACAAATCCAAGCCAAAAATCAACGCCGTCGCAATTGGTGACGGCGTTGCAGCATACACATGCCCACTGGGTGACGGAGACCATTGAAGCGCATGGAGAAGTAACCGCAGTCGTCCCGCGTCTGCATATCGTAGATGTGTGCACGGCGCTGAAAACCGGTGCTGAATCCAAATTCGATTTCCTTGCGGATATTTGCGGCGCCGACCGGGGCGCTGAAGAGGAACCGCGTTTCGAAGTTAATTACCATCTATTCTCCACCACGAAACATCACCGCCTAAGATTAAAAGTTCTGCTCAACGAAGCTGACGCTCATGTGCCTACGGTCACCGGAATCTGGCGTACCGCAAACTGGCACGAGCGCGAAACTTTTGATCTCTTCGGTGTCGTTTTTGACGGACATCCGGATTTGCGAAGAATACTTTTGCCCGACGACTGGCAGGGCTACGCACTGCGTAAGGACTTTCCCTTGCGCGGCTATGAACCGTATTCGTTGAAGTAAGTCCAACGTCCAATGTCCAACGTCACCAAAATATAAGACGCCGACACCGGACTTCGGCTGGAGACATTGGACGTTGGACATTGGACATTGGACATTGGACATGAGCACTACCGTAAACATTCCGCCGCAGTTTGAGATCGTCGATCGCCCGTTGGATACGCAGATGACGATTTCCATGGGCCCACAGCATCCGTCCACACACGGCGTGCTGCGTCTCGAGTTGGTGCTGGACGGCGAGATGGTTGTTAAAGCCACGCCCGACATCGGTTATCTCCATACAGGCATGGAGAAGCTCTTTGAGTATAAGAAGTATCAACAAGGCATTGTGATCACGGATCGGATGGACTATCTGAATCCGCTCGGGAACAACCTCGCTTACGTGATGGCGGTTGAGAAGCTTCTTGGTTTAGAGATCCCTGAGCGGGCCCAAACGATCCGTGTTTTGACGTGTGAGCTGCAACGCATCGCTTCACACCTGGTTTGGCTTGGCACTCACGCACTCGACATCGGCGCGATGACCGTTTTCTTCTACTGTTTTCGCGAGCGCGAGAAGATTATGAATCTGATCGAGGCTGCGTCGGGCGGGCGACTGACCCCTTCATACTTTCGGATTGGCGGCTTGATGATGGATTTGCCCTCAGGTTTCGAACGGCGTGTCCAGCAGTTCCAGGATGGGTTTCTTAAATCAGTTGACGAGTTTCATACACTGCTTACCGGCAACCGAATATTTCAGAAACGCACGCAGGGCGTCGGGCGAATCTCCGCGGAAGATGCAATTGACTGGGGCTTGTCGGGACCGTGTTTGCGCGGCAGCGGAGTCAATCTCGATATCCGACGCGCGAATCCCTATACGAGTTACGAGACTTATGATTTTGAAATTCCCGTTGAGCAGGACTGCGACGTGTGGGCGCGTTATCTCGTGCGCATGCGGGAGATGAAGGAATCGCACAAGATTGTTACGCAGGCCCTGGCAAGGTTGAAGCCCGGACCAGTAAAAGCCGACGCGCCCAAAGTCGTTTTGCCGGACCGGGAGGCGATGAAGACGCACATGGATGCTCTGATTCATCACTTCCTGATAGTTGCCGAAGGATTCGATGTACCGGAAGGCGAAGTTTACTTTCCCATTGAAGCCTCGAAAGGCGAACTTGGCGTGTACGTGAAATCTGATGGTGGACCAAAACCCTCGCGGGTACACTTCCGCGGACCCAGTTTCGTTAACCTGTCCGCGTTGCCGCACATGTCAGAAGGTGCGATGGTCGCGGATATTGTGGCAATTATAGGATCGCTGGATATCGTCCTCGGGGAGATTGACAGATAAGTTGGCCTTTGGTCTTTGGTCTTAGGTCTTGGGTCTTTGAGCCGCGAAGCCGCTAGACAGTTCCAAGGGAAGTCTTAACAAAGACCAAAGACCAAAGTCCAAAGACCTAAGACCAAAATCGATAATGAGCACTCAACCAATACAAATTCAACCACTCTCGCAGCCCGTCGATATCGGCGAAGAGATTGCTACATTTTCGCCGGAGGTGGAGGCGGAGGTTGACTGGCATTTGGCGAAGTATCCAGTGAAGCGCTCGTCGATTTTGCCGCTAATGTTCATTGTGCAGCGCGAGCGTGGCTATCTGGATCCTCCAGGAGTCGCGTATCTGGCGAAGCGGTTGGCGCTCCGCATTACGGATATCTGGGAAGTTGCCACGTTTTATTCGATGCTTCACACGAAGCCGATTGGCAAGTATCACATTCAGATTTGCCGGACGCTTTCGTGCAAGATTCTGGGGGCTGGCAAAATCACGGAGCATTGTTCCCGGAAACTGGGAATCAAACCGGGAGAGACGACGACTGACGGTCGATTTACGATTTCGGAAGTTGAATGTCTTGGCTCATGTGGTACGGCCCCGATGTTTCAGATCAATTTTGACTATCACGAGAACCTGACGACGGAGAAGGTAGATCAGATTCTCGCGTCGTTGCCCTAAAAGCGGCTCCGCCGCCCTGGACGCTGCTTCGCCGCCTGATGTGCGGAAAGGCTCCGCCTTTCCGATCGCAGCATTAATTCCGCGAGGCTACGCCTCGCGAACGGAGGCATAGCCTCGGCATTATGAATGGGTTTCGGAAAGGCGAAGCCTTTCCGCACATCAGACGGCACAGCCGCAAACAGATTGTCGTCTGAAGACCAATGTTCTAACTACAGAAACAGTGTTCTAACTATTCACGATTTACCATTTACTATTTACTAATCAATGTTTATTGGCGCCATCGGATGTGAACCACTTCAGCTCGCGCGAGTCCAACTCGAAAACTCGCAGTCTCTCGAAGTGTATCGTCAACACGGCGGATACGAGGCACTGAAGAAGGTGCTCGAGTCAATGGCTCCGGATGACGTAATCAATGAGGTGAAGAAGTCCGCGTTGCGTGGCCGCGGCGGTGCGGGTTTTCCCACCGGGATGAAGTGGAGTTTCGTTCCCAAGGATTCGCCCAAGCCTAAATACGTCGTTTGCAACGCTGATGAATCCGAGCCGGGCACCTTCAAAGATCGTTATTTGATGGAACGCGATCCACACATGCTGATCGAGGGTATTCTGATTGCCGCCTACGCGTTGGGAGCGAAAGTAAATTACATCTACACGCGCGGCGAATACCGGTACCTGATTGACATTATGGACCGCGCGCTCGATGAAGCACGCGCCGCCGGCCTATTGGGCCAAACTATTCTCAACTCAAAGTTCTCTTGCGAAATCTACACGCACACGGGCGCCGGCGCTTACATCTGCGGCGAAGAGACAGCTCTCCTTAGTTCGCTCGAGGGATTGCGCGGTCATCCGCGCATGAAGCCGCCCTTCCCTGCCGTGTCTGGTCTATACGCATCTCCTACCGTCGTAAATAACGTCGAGACGCTCACGGCTGTGCCTGACATTATCAAGATGGGCGGCGAGGCTTATCAGAAACTCGGCACTGAGAAAAGCGGCGGCACCAAACTTTGGTCCGTGTCCGGTCATGTCAATCGTCCCGGCGTTTATGAGCTCCCGATGGGCTACGATGACATGGAAAAGTTCATCATGGACGACTGCGGTGGGATGCTTGGCGGTAAGCAACTTAAAGCTGTGATTCCTGGTGGCTCGTCTGTTTACATCATGCGCGCCGATCAAATCATCGGCAAAGATGTGCGCATGGACTATGAAGGACTCGTGGCCGGAGGATCTAGCGTCGGTTCGGGTGGCTTCATAGTGATGGATGAAACGGTTGACATCTTCGAATCAACCAAGAACCTGACTGAGTTCTACAAACACGAGTCTTGTGGCTGGTGCACACCGTGCCGCGAGGGAACGGACTGGCTGGTGAAAGTGTTCAAACGCGTCGCGGACGGCGGCGGCAGGCCGGAAGACGTTCAGCTAATGCTGGATCTTTGCGACAACATTGAGGGCAAATCATTTTGTCCGCTGGGCGATGCAGCCGCCTGGCCCATTCAATCGGCCATTAAAAGGTTCCCTGAAGATTTTAAGAAGCACCTGGTAGGAACGAATGGAAATCCGCAGGTTGTTGATGTTTAGAAATGGCACTTGCGCCCTCGCCTTGGCGCCGTTTAGAAAGGGCACTTGTGCCCCTGCCGTTGTAGATGTTTAGAAAGGGCACTTGTGCCCCTGCCGTTGTAGATGTTTAGAAAGGGCACTTGTGCCCCTGCCGTTGCGCACAAGTGCGCTGGCTAAACGGAGTAATGGCGCACAAGTGCACTAACCAAACAGAGAGTAGTTTCGCTTAGCATGTCAACAGAAGTAATCAAAGTCACCATTAACGGAAAAGAGTTTGAAGTGCTAAAGGGTGCGCGGCTCATAGACGTATGCCGCGACAAGGCCTTCGACATTCCATCCTTCTGCTATTACGCCGATCTAGCATTGCAGGCTTCCTGTCGCATGTGTCTAGTTCGTATCGAGAAGATGCCGAAGCTGCAAACGTCCTGCACGATTATCTGCACCGACGGGATGGTAGTAACCACCCAGAGTGATGAGATTGAAAAGGCGCAACGCTCGATGCTGGAGTTTCTGCTCGCCAATCACCCGCTTGATTGTCCCGTTTGCGATCGTGGCGGCGAGTGTGAACTGCAGGAGATGACGTTTGATTGGGGCGGTCTCGAGGAACGCTTCACGGAGAAGAAAAACTACTATCCGGAAAAATATTTATCGCCGATCGTGGCAAACGATCCCCAGCGCTGCATTCTCTGCAAGCGCTGCACAAGAGTTTGCGACGAGTGGATG
>JALYTI010000512.1 GCA_030854375.1 Acidobacteriota bacterium
CCTTAGGGCCTGGTGACGATGACGGAGACGCAAACGAACTGTTTGCGTTACAACGAGGCGACGGGCTTCAACAATGACCAAGAAAGATCAAGACGCAAAGCCTAAGGCCCTTGGAAATGGTGACGGTCCGGGTGTCGACTCTGATGCTAGTGTCCAGTCTGCCGCGCCGACTCCGGAGCCCGACGAACCCAGGGTGGTTTACCGCAGAGCCCCGACAGACTCTGAAACACAAAGCCCGGGACCGTCACTGTCAGGGTCACTCAGTGCTGCAACCCGTGAAATTGCACCGGCCATAATGCCGTTGATTGTCGGTTTTCTTTTGTTGTTGATTTTGATTTTCGTACTAGGGTTATTGAGTGTCCGCCGAATGGATGAAGTCAGTGTTTCTGTGTTGGATCTCGAGCAGCAGCACGCGGCAAAACTGAGTTTGCTCCTCAAGCTTCGTCTCGCCGTCACCAAGCTCAACAATGAAGCCCGGACGAGAGCGGAAGCAGAAGCGCGCGATGAACTGCAACCGCCGCTTGACCTGCGTCTAAACGCCGCGCAGGACGAAATGAATCGGCTTCTGCAACAGCTTGAGCGGCCATCGCTTGCGAACGATCCGACATGGCAAAAATTCCGAGGCGATCTCGAATCCTATGTCGCGGTTACTCAAGATCTCCGCCGTTACTCGCTGGAAGGTTTTGAAAAATTCAGAATTGTTGACTCAGAACTCGACAAACTGCTGGGCCAGTCTGCAGACGAGCAGACTGAGGTTTTTAACCAGAGCGAGGTGATAGAACAGAGTGCCGCGAGATCAATTCGATCATGGAGTGTGATTGCACTGATAGTCGGCGCACTGGTGGCAGCAGGAACAATCTGGGAGGTGCAACGCCGTTTTGGGGAAATGCGGAAAAGCGTGGAAGAAACTCGACGTGAACGCGGCTTCACGAGTCAATTACTTGAAGGCATGGTCAGCGCCGTCGCGGCCATCGACGATCACAATCGGATTCGTAGTGCTAACGCGGCCTTCTTCCGAATCTTTCCGCGCGCCACGATTGGCGCTTCCCTACATGAGAAGTTCGCTTCCGACGCCGCGTTAAGTATGTTAGAGGCAGCGACCGTTACCCGCGTCGATACGGCCAGCTACCGAGGACGATGGATGTGTCCGCCGGCAGAAGAGTCTGAGCAGGAAAAGACATTTGATGTCTATTCGTCCCCGCTCGCGATCAATGGAGACCGCGGGCAGATTATAACGCTGGTGGACGTCACGGAAATAGCGGAAGCGGAGCGTAGTTTACGACGGCAGGAATCGCTAGCTGCTGTGGGCCAGGCAACGGCCCAGGTTGCGCATGAGATCAGGAATCCGCTTGGAAGCATTCGTTTAGGCGTATCGATGCTTCGAGACAACGTGACAGATGAGACTGGACTTAACACCATCGAGCTTGTCGAGCGCGGCATCATGCACTTGAGCAAACTCGTTCTGGATGTAACTCACTTTTCCCGGCGAAAAGCCCTTGAGCAAACGGATGTTGACCTTCACGAACTGATAAATCGCAGTCTTGAACTGGTGGCGGACAAGATTAATGAAAAAGACACGCCAATTGAGAAGAGCCTGAGCGATCAGAAACTGATAGGGCATTGGGACGCTGACCAATTGAGCCAGGTATTCGTCAACATAATTGCCAATGCGATAGATGCAAGTCCAAGGCACAGCGCTGTTGAGATCTCAACGGAAGTTGTCAGGGTTGCGGCGAATGGGACGGGTGAAAGCCTGGCTCCCAAGCGGTATGCTCGCGTCACAATTTCGGATCATGGGAATGGAATGGACCAGGCAACGCTCGATCGAATTTTTGAGCCTTTCTTTTCTACCAAGAAACGCGGGACCGGGTTAGGCCTCGCAATCGTGAAACAAATCGTTGACCAGCATGACGGAAGCATCCAGGTGCAGAGCGAACCCGATCAGGGTACGCGCTTCGTTATTGACCTCCCGCTCTAAACCAATTGGGGAAAAGGGCAAGGGGGAAAGGGTAAGCGATGGCTGCGGAATGAGGAGCAAGATTCCGAATGCTCAGTCAGGAAGGCGGGCTTGCCCCCGCTCTTCGGAAATCCAACTTGATCTCTACCCCGAATCGGCGGGGGCAAGCCGCCCTTCCCAACCCAGAGACTATCCACTAGTTTTTTTACAAATGGCTTGAAAGGCTTTCTTAGAAGCTTCGATCGTTTGCTCGATGATTGCTTCAGTGTGCGCGATGCTGACAAAGCCAGACTCAAACTGCGAAGGTGCCAGATAAACTCCTTCATCAAGCATCGCGTGGAAGAATCTACCGTAGAGTTGTCTATCGCTCTTGCTGGCCGTGGTCCAATTTGTGACCGGCTCGTCGGTGAAAAAGCAGGTCCACATCGAACCCACTCGGTTTGTCGTTGTCTTAATTCCAGCCGCAGCAGCCGCTTGGGCCACCCCGTCACAAAGGGTCGCGGAACGACTTTCGAGTTTCTCGTAAATCGTTTTGTCTTTCAGCCGCCGCAAAGTCAGCAAACCGGCGGTCATCGCAAGTGGATTTCCAGACAGAGTGCCGGCTTGGTAGATTGGCCCGGCGGGCGCAATGTTGCGCATCAAATCCCGGTTCCCGCCGTATGCGCCTACAGGTAATCCTCCACCGATAATTTTTCCCAGACAGGTTAGGTCGGGCCTTACTCGATAAAGTTCCTGTGCGCCGCCACGGGACACTCGAAATCCGGTCATTACCTCATCGAAGATCAAAAGCGCGCCGTACCTCGCAGTAACCTCCCGAGCAAGTTTCAAAAAATCCGGTTGTGGTGGGACCACACCCATGTTGCCGACAATAGGTTCGATTATTACGCAGGCGATGTC
>JALYTI010000513.1 GCA_030854375.1 Acidobacteriota bacterium
ATCACCAACCCTCTGACGAGTACAGCGCGTCGTGGGATTTTCGCGGCTTGCTGCAGGAAGCGGAGATAGCGATGGCTATCGGACGCAAAATAGCGGATATGGACCAGCTGCCTAAGTTTAATCCTGACGACGAGTTCGCGAAGGCGTCCAAGAGGTGAATCGTAGAAGGGACAGTCTGCTTTCCCGCAGGCACTTTAGATTTTCCATTTATCATTTCTAATTTTAAATTTCTCATTTGAGATTCGCAGACCGTAGCCGACTCGTAGCTGATGGGGGGTTACGGTGGTAACCAAAGGGATCAATGCAACGGCATGGATCAATGTAACGCCTCTGAACGATGAAAAATGAAAAATGAGAAATGATAAATCTGTTTCCCGACCTCGCACTTAAACGCAAATCTCCCATTCAATGAAAACATTCTACATCACGACTCCCATCTACTACGCGAATAGCCTGCCTCATCTCGGTCATCTGTACACGATGATCGTTGCTGATACGATTGCGCGTCGCAAGCGGCAGCAGGGAATTGAAACGTTTTTCTTGACCGGAACCGACGAGCACGGAATAAACATCGAGCGCGCTGCCCAGCGGGCTGGTCGCACTCCTAAGGAGCAAGCTGATTTCGTTGTCTCCTATTTCAAGAAGGTGACTGCCGAGTTTCGCCTTGATACCGATCATGGCGGCTACGACATGTTCATGCGAACCAGCGAGCCTTTTCATTATCAGGGTGTCAGTGAATTGTGGCGGCGCGCGGCCAGGGCAAAGACTCCAAAAGGGAATGACGCGATCTACAAAGCCCATTACGAGGGATGGTTCTGTGCAGCCTGCGCGGCGTACAAAAGCGAAGACGAGTATGCAAAGCCGAAGAACGCCGGTGAACCGCCAACGTGCCTGATCCATGAAATAGCGCTCGATCGAGTTTCGGAAGAGAGTTATTTCTTTCGTCTTTCTGATTACGCCGACTCACTATTGTCACTGTATGAATCGAGGCCGGATTTTGTGCAGCCTGAGTCAAGAAACAACGAGGTTACCAGTTTCGTTCGCGGCGGGCTGCAGGACCTGTCGGTGAGCCGCCTGAAGAGTTCGGTAAGTTGGGGAGTGCCCGTGCCGGATGACCCGCAGCACACAATGTATGTCTGGTTTGACGCGTTGACGAATTACATAACGGCGATTGGCTTTGGTAATGAAGAGCGCGAGCGTGCGGTCGGCTTCGAGAAGTTTTGGCCGGCCCTGCATTTAGTAGGGAAAGACATACTGCGCTTTCACGCCGTCTATTGGCCTGCGTTCCTGATGGCGGCTGGTGTGGAACAGCCTCGCGCGATCGTCGCGCACGGCATGTGGCTCGATCCGTCGGGCCGGAAGATGTCAAAAACGTTGGGGAACACGGTCGAGCTCGACGTTCTCAATCGCTATTTTCCGATCGACGCAATCCGTTACTTCTGCCTTCGTGAAATGGTTTTTGGCCAGGATGGTCGCTTCGGATACGAAGCATTAATTGATCGAACCAATAGCGATCTTGCGAGTGGGTTGGGAAACCTTTCGAGCCGCACCCTGACAATGATTTCGCGGTACGCCAATGGCCGCGTGCCTTCCGGCGTCATAACTGAGGATAAATTGCTGCTGGCAAAGCGCACCGGAGTTGATACAGACGAAACGACAATCTCTGGTTTTATTGAACACGCTCGAGATCAATTCAAGCAGCAGTTTGAGGCGTTCGCGTTTAGTAAGGCACTGGAAGTTGTATGGTCCATTGTCGCTCGAATCGACAAGATGATTAGCGACGCGAAGCCCTGGGAACTCGCGAAGGATGAAAATCAACAGCAGACACTAAACGCTGTCCTGTATCGTGCTGCTGAAACATTGCGTTGGTTGTGCGTGCTGCTCTATCCCGTAATGCCGAACGCGACTGTTGAGATTTGGTCTCAGCTTGGCCTGGGAAAATCGCAAGGTTCGCCGGCCTCGCCCGCTGACGTTGATCCGGCAACGCTTAAATGGGGCGAGCTTGCTGAAGGCACAATGATTGGTGAAGTGAAGCCACTTTTTCCGAGGATCGACAAAGGCAAAACGATGCAGGAAATCGGTGGTGTCAAAAGTCCAACTTCCGATGTCCAAAGTCAAAAAGCGAGGGCGCAAGCACATAGCGGCGTACATGCCACGGAAGCAGATGCAGTAGCTAACAACCCTGTTGCTCAAGAAACAAAGCCGGATCCACCCATGCACCACGCAACTGAGGCAGATGCTGTTGCCGGATCGCCAGGCGTGACGAACCTGATCGAGATCACCGACTTTACCAAGGTGGACTTGCGCGTCGGAGAAGTGTTGACGGCGGAACGTATTCCGAAAGCCGACAAGCTTCTGTTGCTGACGGTCGACGTCGGAGAAGCGAAGCCGCGCCAGATACTGGCCGGCATCGCGCAATACTACGAGCCGGAGCAGATGCTCGGACGAAAGATCGCGGTAGTGGCCAACCTTAAGCCGCGCAAACTCCGTGGCTACGAATCGCAGGGAATGCTGCTCGCCGCTTCGGTGGGTGATGAAGGCAAACCTGTAATCGCCACGTTCGCGGAAGATGTGCCCAACGGCGCGCGACTGAAGTAGGCCTCTCTCCCCGGCAATCTTAAGCGCAACTCTTTTACTGGGACCGCGGGCGCCCTCGCCCGCAATGGCGAGGCGCAGCCTCGCCAATGATGGGTAAAGGCCTGCGGAAAGGCAGAGCCATTCCGCACATCAGGTGGCGAAGCCAAAGAGTCTGCCAGCTAAGGAACTCCCTTAGACTAAGAACGACTGTCAGGTAACTAAAAAAGCCTCAGGTAAGGAACCTCTCAACTAAGAAAGTCTCTCAGGTAGG
>JALYTI010000514.1 GCA_030854375.1 Acidobacteriota bacterium
AACTCTGAAATATGACAAATCGTTTCTTCCGGCTTTTCTTCCTGCGGCACATGACCGGCTTCATTAATCGTCTCTAACCTCGACCCGGGAATCGCCTCGTGTAGCATCTTGCCTATCTGCAAGGGAATAACTTTATCGTCGAGTCCCCACAAGATGAGGGTTGGAACCTTGATGGTGGGGTACTTCGCAATTATGTCGTTGATATCTTTTGGTATGACTCCCTTTGCCGTTTGAAGTAGCGCATACCGCCCGCCGGGTGAACCTATCGGCTCCGCGTAAGCCGCGATTTGCTCCGCAGTAATCAAACAATCATTGTAATAGGCATTTTTCAGCACCGTTTCAGCAGACTGCTTAGCCGATAGAATATGAAGCGCCAACCATCCCAGCACTGGCGTTCTCATGAGTTTAAGGTACCAGGGTAGCAACTTATTGTATCCCCCACTATCGATCAAGATTAGTTTCGACAAGAGGCCCGGGTTCTGTTCACATAGCCTGATAGCAACGATCAAAGAGACAGCCCCACCATAGGAATTTCCCATTAGAGTTAGATTCTTAAGATTGTGTTCGAGAATAAAATCGTAAACGAGGTTTGCCTGATCGTGGATGGAATAATGCTTGTCGTGAGGCTTAGGTGATCTGCCGGCGCCTCTTAAATCAATGAGGATCAACTTATGACCTGGCAATTGACCTTTTAGTTTTCGCCAGGAATACATGCTGGCTCCCAGACCATGGACAGCGAGAATGGGATCTCCGCTGCCATATATTTCGCAGTAGAGTCCGGTTTTGCTAGTGCAAGGTTCGCTCGGTTTTATGATCTCACATTCCCTGGACTGTCCGATGACGGAAGCAGTCAGCAAGGTCCCCATGGCTGTGACGCAAATAACGCTGATTAAACAGATCCGAGTTAGACGCATGATTCATTTTGGTAAGGCTCGCAAGAAGATCAGAGATTGCTTTGCCATCATAATAGTAATCAGCGGTTTCGTCATTAACTTTGCGGGGGCGATTAGCTCAGTAACAACAGTCGGAGTATTCTTTGGGCCCACGGCAAGGTAAGAAAGGACACTCGCATGATCAAGAAAAGCGAAAAACGAAAAGCGGACTATCCAATTGACAAAATCTTTTTGGATCGCTGGTCACCACGCGCGATGACGGGCGAACCGATTCCACAACACGAGCTGATGGTGTTATTCGAAGCTGCGCGATGGGCGCCGTCGTCCTACAACAATCAGCCGTGGCGGATACTTTATGCGCAGCGAGACAGCAAACATTGGCCGCTATTTTTCGATCTGATGGCAGAATTTAATCAAGGGTGGGCCAAAACCGCCGCCGCTCTGCTGCTCTTCATCTCCAAAACCACTTTCGACTTCAACGGCGAGACATCCGTCACGCACACATTTGATACCGGCGCGGCCTGGGAGAACCTCGCCCTCCAAGGCTGGCTCAGAGGCCTGGTCGTTCACGGGATGCAGGGTTTTGATTATGACCGTGCGCGGGCCGCGCTGAATATTCCGGAAGGATTTCAAGTGGAAGCTATGGCGGCCGTCGGCCGGCCCGCTGACCCGGAAACCTTGCCTCCAGATCTTCGAGAAAAAGAATTCCCCAGCGACCGGCGAAAACTTGAACAGACAATTTGCGAAGGTCCGTTTTGCTTTTAGAATTTCCATTGGCTTCAGCTAACCTCATGAAAAACCCGATTCGTATTCTCCTCCAGACCACTATCCCTTTTGCCGTCGACGACTGGCACATCGGCCGCTTTTCTTTGTTACGCGATGAGTTGGCTTCTCTGAAAGACGAGGCGGGAAACCCATTGTGCGAAGTGACCCCACGTGATCGGGAATCAGACGGTGCGGGTAACGACCCAGTCCTCAGCACGCTGCATAAATCAGACTTTAACGAGCTGTGGCTGTTTGCGGTAGATACTGGTAACGGTCTAACTGAAGACGACTGCAAAGGCATTACGCGTTTCCGACAACAGGGCGGCGGCATCCTGGCAACGCGCGATCATCAGGATCTGGGCACTTCCTTGTGCACTCTTGGTGGCATTGGCCGAGCACATTTTTTCCACAGTAAGAATCCGGAGCCGGATTCTTCAAGACATGTTCCTGACGATACGTTCACCACTTCAATCTCATGGCCTAATTATCATTCAGGCGCCAATGGTGACTACCATCCGATTAGCATCGAAGTCCCTCATCCGCTACTACGGAATCCCTCATCGCCATCTGGTGTTATCCAGTTCTTTCCGGCACACCCACACGAGGGAGCAGTCGGCGTGCCTGACGGCGAGAAAAGCGCGCGCGTCATTGCTGCCAGCCAGAGCGAAACGACTGGTCGTCCATTTAACCTTGTAGTTGCCTTTGAAACGTCCAGCGACGATCACGGTAACACGCTCGGACGCGGCATCGCGGAGTCAAGCTTTCACCACTTTGCGGATTACAACTGGGACACCGAAATGGGTTGCCCGACGTTCGTAGCCGAACCGCCCGGCGATGATTACAAACGCAATCCGGAAGCGCTCAAGGACATTAAGATCTACGTTGGGAATGCGGCTCGATGGCTTGCCGGCAAGCTGGGATAGACGATTTGCGAGTCGTTCTGCTTTTAAAAGATCCGCCCTAAGAAGCTTTGTAAACTGGGCATAATCACTCGGACTCAACTGTATAAACAATCGTTGTTTTGCCAGCTGCCGGAACCTGGACTTTAAACTGCACCGTGTTTGCTCCCAGGGGCTCACTTGGCGTGGAGCTGTCGACGATCTTCCATTGGTTATCGTCGTAGCGCTCGATTCCTTCACGCACCAACGCTTCGGCGGGTTGTCCACCGCGATTGCTGAGGAC
>JALYTI010000515.1 GCA_030854375.1 Acidobacteriota bacterium
GGGAAGCTGTCCAAAGTAGCCGGCGCTAAGTGGAGTGCGATCATAGAAGAGACCGATGCCGCCGCGTATGATCGTGGCGTGATTCCTGAGCGGCAGGAACAAAAACGAAAGGCGCGGAGCGATGGCGTTCTGCCGGGCCAGACGGTCGCGGTCGAAGCGCAGGCCTGCGTCGACCGTAAGCTTCTTATTGACGACCCACCGATCCTGCGCGAAAGCGTTGAATTCACTCAGACTGCCGGAAATACTTGCCGCAGCCCCGAACTCTATGCGCTGGGCGAGGGTTCGGTCTTCCCGTCTGATCAGGATCGAGTTTTCGCGGAACACACCCGTCACGCGCGAGTAATCAATTTCGCCGCCGAGCTTAAAAGAATGCTGACCGTGAAATTCAAACGGATGCGCGTAGTAAATTTCCCGCAACTGAAACCGTTGAGACTGCCTGCGGATGTCGGCGAAGTAGTTACCGGTGTTGCCTTCCGGCAACAACTCGAGCGGTCGCATCCCCTGCCCGAAGACGTCAAGGTCAAAGGTCTTGTAGCTTAATGTGGAAGAGAGAAACGAGGCGTCACGGAAGATTGCCTGCTCGGAGATCGAGAAGAGCAAGCCTCGCTGCTTCGTATTCGGTGTCGTCGGCTGCGGATTGAAAGTGTTGAGTCCGGCGAAGCGTACCTTCTGCGGGAACAGTGCCGCGACGAATTTCGCGCTGTTAGTCTTGTTGATGTTGAAATCGAACTGCGTGAATGAGTTGAAGGTCTCGGATGTTGAGTGGTCCCCCGGGGCTGCCAGGCTCGGCACGCGAGTGCGCGTGTAGCGGTACTCAAGGGACTGCAGGAAGAAAAGACGATTGCGGGCTACAGGGCCGCTGAAGGTGACACGCGGGCGAAATGAATCGATTCCGCCGCTGAATGTGTTGTGAAAAGTTGGAAAGATGCGCGCGGCGGTGAATTTGAAATTGTTGGTGCCGCCTTTGGTTTCGAGATCGGTCGCGCCGCCGGTAAGCCGGCCAAACACCGCCGAGTAAGGGTTCTCCTCAATTCTTACGTTTGCTGCCGCTTCGAGCGGAATGTCGAAGGCGAGGTTTCCAGTAACGGGATCCGTGATGTCCACACCGTTGACTGTGTAGGCGCTCTGGCCTGCGCGGGCGCCTTTCTGGTGGTCTACTCCGTCCAATCCGTGCACAACACCGGGAGTCAGCAACGGCGCGCTCTGATAGTTCTCTGCCCGCAGCGGCACAGCCGTCAGCGTTTGGGAGCGAACAGTATTGCTGGTGGTTGTTTCGGCCGCACTGAGCAGGCCCTCTTCCTCACGAATGGTAACCGATTCGGAAATCGTCGCTTTCATCACGATTTCAACGGTCAGCCCTACACCCGACACCAGACTGATTTCACGCTTCACTGTGGCCAATCCATCAGCCTCAACCGTCAGCACAAACGTCGCCGCCGGCAGATCGGTGAAGATGAAATTGCCCACATCGTCAGTGACTACCTTGAAAGATTGCTGCGTCAGGTCACGATTAACGAGCGTAAGCCGCGCGCCGACAAGTGAAGCCGGAGGCGCATCTGTGGCTTCAGTAGTGACCTTAACAGTACCCTTGATGCGGCCCGTCAAGTGTTGGGCCAGTGCGCTGGGGAGTGGGACCAGCAGACTGAATATCGCGACGCACCGCAGGCTCGAGTAGAAGAATTTGCAATCGGGCGAAGGTGTTAAGCGAGTCGACGCGCGACTTGTCAGTTTTCTGCTCATTCCAGTTTCTTCGACTGAGCTAGGGGGAGTTTTTGCTTTGGCGGCTTCTTTAACGGCTGGTCCTTCAACTATCAGCCGCGACAAAGGACGAATACAGACGAACTGGGCTTTCGACGCATGGTATCCACCTACGCTTGTGTTTCCGACGACTCTACCAAACGCCCGCCAAAGCAAAGCGGATGAGAGCATCTCCGGACAATCCGACTCTTTGTCGGATCCATCGCTTACATCGGACTCGGTCTCTTTGGTATTGTCAGGTTAACGCACCGGTACACGTGGTGCAATAGAATCGCTCATACAGGATAATCTGCCAATGCCCGTTTCTCCGTCTGCGTATCGGTGACAGGTGGCCAAGAAATTTCCCCGTTAATTAGGAATCCTGGCCGGCCAAGAGCTAAGAGGCAATCACGGTTCTACGGCTATGCCGCCTGATGTGCGGAAGGGCTGCGCCCTTCCGGAAGGTGAAAGAATAAGTAAGGGGCTAGGCCCCCAATTACAACTTTGATGAATACTGTCAGACCTGAGTTTGGTAACCACCAACACCTTGGGGGCGCAGCCCCCAGAGCTTTAACCGTCTACCGGAAGGGCGCAGCCCTTCCGCACATCAGGCGGCGGAGCCGAAAAGTTGCGATTGCCTAAGGGTTTGCAGCCGTCAAAGCGATCCGCGCTGCGCACCGCCTTGCCAGCGCCGCAATAGTTCACCAACCTGGTATTTGACCTGCGCCCTGGCGCCGGCGCGGTCTCCTTCCCCGGCCAGTAGTTCATCGTAATTTGTTTCCCGGTGTCGAATATGCGCCGCCACCGCGAGTAGCACGGCAGCTTCATCAAAACTCTTTGCCGCGGCCGAGCGACCAATGCGTCCGCTGTATTTGCGACAAGCGTGTTCGGCGATCTGCAACTCTCGTTTGGCGGGACAGCCGGGATAGAGTTCGCGGATTCGTTTGGCAAACTCTTCAACATAGCTGCGATCCAACTCCGCCTGTCGTTCTCTTTCCCGTTCAGCCCGGCGTTCTCTGGCGTCCGCGTCGGCCAGGCATTCAGCTTCCGCCCGACCCAATGCACCCTCTTCAACTAGCAGTCCCTGACGCTCGTATCGCCC
>JALYTI010000516.1 GCA_030854375.1 Acidobacteriota bacterium
ACGTTTATAAAGTTGACTCGTCCATTCAAGTCCTTGCAGGTAAGGAAAGATCAGTGATTCGCGTAACGCTCGAGGCGCTTGATTAAACTGTTCTGACGATATGCCGGACGCGGTGAGGGATCGAGTAAAGGCCAACGCAACCAGCGGATTCTTCGCCATGTAAATAGTCATGGCCAGAGTTGCGTCGCCCTCAATCAGAGCATGCGCCGCAAGCTCGGCGTCAGAGTCGCCGTGAGGCCACTTCTCAAAACGCCGCAAGTTGAAATGCTGATCCTGCAGCGCATGGGTCAACTCATGGGCCATCACGGGCTTCTGACCTTCCAGTTCCAGCCAATCGGCAAGATGAAACTCGCGGGCCTTCGGATCGTAATAGCCGGCCACTTGTTCGGTGAGAAGTTTGATAATGAAAGGGCGATACTGAAAGTTGCTCGGAACTACGCCGAACTTCCGCAAAGAGAGCTCGCTGGCATGCATTTCGGCGGGGGTCGTCTGCTCGTCGAGATTCTTCACCAGCATTCGCTCAATCTCCACACGAGATTGTGCTCCACTCCTCACCGGTCTCAGAATTGGAAGTTCACGGATTTCGCTCGTTTCCTTTAAGACAGCGGCGGTCGCATCAATGATGGCCGCATTTCGGGAGGCGCCAGCGGCAACGCTGGCATTCTGGGGAGCGGACGCCCTGGAGGAATACGGGGGCGAAACGGTCATCACTGCCAGGCCAAGGACAGTCAGGAGGACGTTAAATCGGCTTATTCGCTTTGACATCGTTGGGCTTTCGCTCTTATAGTCCGCTAAACGTTCAAATTAATCACAGTACAGACGAATTCAGGCAATCTCTTTTTCGGAAAGAGTTTGAAGGTATAAGGCTCAGATGACAAGTCCGGCCCCGGAACAGGTATTCAGCGAATGGCACGAGACGCTTTTGCGCGTTCGCTATTCCGAGACCGACAAGATGGGAATTGTCTACTATGCGAATTACCTGATCTGGTTTGAAATTGGCCGCACGGAGTTTTGCCGCACGCGTGGTTTTTCTTACCGGGACATGGAAGAAAGTGACGATGCCTTTCTCGTGGTCGCCGAAAGCTATTGTCGTTACAAGGCTCCCGCCTACTACGACGACGAATTGCTGGTTCGCACTCACATCACCGAACTGCGCCGTCGTTCACTGCGTTTCGGTTACGAGATTGTCCGGGTAACAGATGGTCAAATAGTTTCTGAAGGCGAGACTGGACACGTGGTTACGGACGCCAGCGGGCGCGTACGTTCTTTTCCGGAAGGATACGCCCAACGGTTATTGGGGCCACCCATAATGAAATCACAATCCGCCGGCGAAGTAGTTCCCTCCGAAGAAGGACCGGAGTAACGCAAGGAGGCAGGGGCAGACGGCAGGAGCAGGAGCACGAGTAGGAACCGGCGCCGAATCCAGACATACCCTCCTGGCAAACTGCCTGCTGCCGCCTGTCTTGCTGCCGACTGCCTCCTGCTCCTGCCTCCTATTTACTAATCGTGCGGCAGGTTGAGCCTGACAATTCCTCGGGCGCGCCCGGTCGCTTCGTCAATGTCCATGACCGCTGCGCAGATTTGCACTTGCTCAGTCGAATGCTCTGCTCTTCGAGCAATCGCCGAAGTAAAGCGGGCGATTACGTCGCTTTTATTCATACCAATAACGCCTGAGTAACTACCCGTCATTCCCACATCGGTAAGGTAAGCAGTTCCCTCCGGCAAAATTCTTTCGTCAGCAGTCTGCACGTGAGTATGCGTCCCAAGCACGGCTGACACGCGCCCATCCAGGTACCATCCCATCGCAACTTTTTCCGAGGTGGCTTCCGCATGCACATCAACGATGCAGACTTTCGTTTCCGATGGGAGTGATTTTAAGAGTCGATCGGCAGCTCCGAAAGGATCGTCGGACGGAGGCATGAAAACTCGCCCCATTAAGTTGATAACCGCGACCGCGGTGTTTTGGATTACTCCGGTCCATATCCCACTTCCAGGCGTATTAGGAGGATAGTTCGCAGGACGGATGAGCCTTGGCTGCTTCGCTATATAACCAATAGCTTCTTTTTTATCGAAGATATGATTGCCGGAGGTCATCACATCGATGCCCGAAGCAAATAGCTGTTCGCACAAGGAAGGAGTAACGGAAAAGCCGCCGGCCAGGTTTTCCGCATTCATGATGGCGAGATCGATGTCGTGTTGTTCGCGTAGATCCTGAATACGCTCCAGTACTGCCAGGCGACCGGGCTTTGCGACAACATCACCAATCATTAGCACTTTCATAAGATGTAAATCGTCAATCGTAAATCGTGAACAGAAAAAGGCGCAAATAGAAAATCGTCAACCGCGAATAGCTCGAACTACTATTTACGATTCACGATTTACTATTTGCGTCTAAACGATTTTACGATTGTTGGCAGGAGGGAAATCCGCGTTGGTCGTTCCGAAGCCGTAATTGAACCTGCATGACAGGTGGGTGACCTTTTTTGGCCGCAGCCTCTGGCAATTCTTAACGCTGAAGAAGTGCACTGGCAAGCGGCATCGGTCTCCCATTTCAACGGCGTTGGCTCAATCATCGTTACTCGGTGACGGGCCCCGCAGACTCTGTCCCTCCGCCGGTGGGGATACTAGCACAAGATAAAGCGAAAAAGTAAATTAGAGGCAGCGAAATGGCACTATTTCGCCGCGCCCGGAAGGAAAACCTCTTCCATTGCGAGCTATCAACATCTCGCGGATCCGCAGCAATGTTTCGTCTGCTTATTTTATTAGATAGCGGGCTTTATAGGCTGAAGTCCTAGAGATTAGGTGAAGGCAATCTTTCCCGTTTCGCCTTTTTCGTGC
>JALYTI010000517.1 GCA_030854375.1 Acidobacteriota bacterium
GCTTTAACTGTGCTGCTCGCTACCGTCTTCGTTTACCGCCACACTGCACGCCGCAGAAAGTTGCAGGCCGTAATCACGACGCTCATCGCGTTGTTAATAACCATTGCCCTGTTTGTGCTGGCCTCAATCTATACCTCCCGAAGGCAAACTCTTCCGCCCCAACCCGGCCCACAACGCACTACTACGTAACTAAGTGAGCTGTGAGCACTGAGCTGTGAGAATCAAGACCTCCTGCCGCCCAGTGCCGTGTTCTTCCCAGCTGCCGGTTACCAGACTCCTTCTCCTGCTCATTCTTATCGCTAACTGCTCACTGCTTACTGCTTACTGCTCCCCGCCCACTGCTTTCGGCTCACTGCGGTTTAGCCCGATCTCGTGTTGTACCGGTCGCAAAGCGTCGATGACAAACCGGATATGTTCATCGGCATCAACACTAAGTTCTTCCATGCCTTGCCTGATATCGTCTCTATTTACTGAGCGCGCGAAAGCTTTGTCCTTGAGTTTTTTCTTCACTGAGGCGACTTCAAGATCGTCAAGGCTTTTCGAGGGTCGAACCAACGCGCACGCGACCAGAAAACCGCAAAGCTCGTCCGTAGCAAATAGAGCTCGGGCCATGACGGTATCGCGCGGCACGCCGGTGTAAGTTGCGTGGCCCATAATAGATCGAATGAATCGCTCGGAATAACCGCGTCCACAAAGTATGTTCGCGCCGGTGAATGGATGCTGGTTGGCTGAAGGGAACATCTCATAATCAAAATCGTGAAGCAGCCCGACTAATCCCCATTCGTCCTCGTCATCATCAGCAGTACCGTATCGCTTAACGCAGGCGCGCATCGCGGCTTCAACTGCCAGGGCATGCTTGCGCAAACTCTCTCCTTTGGTGTATTCGCACAACAATTCCCAGGCGTGGCTTCGGTCAGGCATTGTCCCAGTATGAATATTCGATGCGGCTTAGCAGTAAGTGATGCCGAAGCAGCAAACTACCATGAGTTAGAGCGGCTAACAAGATTCGTGTAGCCAGGTACTGATCCATTTGAGTGCTTACACTTAGTACAACGAGCGGACATTTGATCAGTACCACCACGCGGTAGCAGGTGGGTCCCCGATCGCATTCAGAGCATTTGGCGCTAATCTGGCCCGTGCGGGAGTTGTTGCGGCACTCACAGTTGCTTGCATCCGCCTCCCGAACCCACCCGCCGGTGGGTGGATTCTGGCGAGGCATTGAGCTGATTAAGCATGAATGCAACGGACCCACCGGCTACCGACGCTCTGTGAAAACTAAAAAAGCTGATGTCAATTCGCAGGTTAGGAAGGGCGGCATGCCCCCGCCTGAGCGCCAACGGCGCGACTGGTTGGCTATTAACTAGAAACTGTCGCATTGACAAAGAGAAACGTGCTCTAAAGCTTGAGTCGGTGGTCGGCAGCTTGAAAGCTCACGGAACCACTCGCGTCGTTGGCGCTCGGGCGGGGGCATGCCGCCCTTCCTAACCTGCGAATTGACACTGCGTGAGCCGGCCAGTTGGGCTTGCTAAGTTTTCGCATAGCCTCCACCTCGTGGTGGTACTGACCTCATGGGCCGATCGTAGCCCACCCATGGTAGAAACCGAGTAATTTGACAATGAATTACCCGCCGCTGGGTGCGAGGTAACCGGGGCGAGCGCGCAGGATCACATTTTTGCGAGTGCTGGTTACTCTTAACTTCCGATATTGGCCGTCGCGCGCTTTATTGGTCGGATAGTATCCGATTGCATATTGCGTTCTTAGTTCCGCCGCGATCTTTGCAAACGCGTCAGGCAAAGATGCGATCGTATCTGCCCTGAGCAGGCGCCCGCCTGACTTATTCGCTAACTGATTCAGATAGCTATCAGCGGTGACGTAAAGCTGATCGAGCATTACACTTATTTCGTCATCTGGAGATCGACTGCCGCGGCCGGTGGAACCACGATCCGGGCGTGGCTCAGTTGGATCAGTGCGTATATCGCGGGGACTAGTACCCGTGTCGCGTGGATCATTACGCCCGTCACGTGGATCGTTTGGCCGGCTAGGCGGGGGCAGCCGATCGGGCGAAGGATATCGCTCAGCGTCTCGCTCGCGCTTCCTCCTTAAGATTTCGCCGGCTGTCGGGAGGCCCAGCGGTCCAGTCTTGCTGCTTCGCCCGGATGTCGGTACTGGTGTGGGATCATCGCTCGGGAACGTGGGAGCGCTCGTCCCGGACGGCGGCCTGCGAATGACATCGATCGTGGGTAGTTGTGGAGTGATGTCTTCCCCAGCCTGACGAGCGATGCGCTCAGTCTCCGCGCGAGTTTCAAAGCGTATTGGATAAACAATGACTCCCTCTTCGTCCAGCCAATGGAGGGTGCTATCGGAAGATGCGTTATCGCTATGGAAATCTACTCCGTCGGTAAAAAGAACAATGGCCTTCCGACCCTGGATTGCTCGCAATGAAGAAAGCGCCGTTTCAAAAGCATCGTAGAGTCTTGTTCCCTCGCCCGATGCAGTTTTGTAAATCGCACCGCGCAAGGCCGCTCTATCATTGGTGAATTCGCTCAGCGCGCGGATCTCACTATCAAATGAAATAATCTTCACTCGATCCGCATTTTGCAATTGCTCAACGAAGGCTACAGCCGCTCGCTGAATCGCGCCCAGCTTCTCTTGAGTACTCGCACTTGTATCCAGCAACAACACCACATGAAAGGGCGCACTCACCGTGGCAAAGAATGCCAGCTCCTGCTTCACGCCATCTTCGGAGACGCTGAACTCATTCTGACGGAGGTCGGGAATGTAGTTTCCGTCGGAAGTCGTGGCGATGACAGGAACCGTGATTAGGTTCGTGTTG
>JALYTI010000075.1 GCA_030854375.1 Acidobacteriota bacterium
CGTGGAGACTTCACCCTCCCGTTTTCCCCCTTGTTCGGTGCGCCACTTCTTTGAGCACCAGCAGAGAAACCAATCAACAGACGGTTCCGCGGGTACTTGTTGGAGTGCACCTATCCTTTATGGATTGACGTTACTCTGCACTCATCGTGAGATCTTGGATATTAGGAAGGTAGGTAAAATTAATAAGGGGTTTTCCCTAACGAGGGTTGAGGAACCAGGTTAGGTGTCTTGTAGCCATCCCTGGAGTAGGGCGTAGCGCACTATGTCGACGCGACTTCTCAGGCCCATCTTACGCATACCATTGGCTTTGTGAACCTCGACAGTTTTAACGCTCAAGTTAAGGCGCGCGGCAATCTCTTTGTTGATGTGGCCCCAGGCGATTAGACGCAGGACTTCCGCCTCGCGATCACTCGGGTTAGCGTTAGCGGACGGGCCACGATGAGCTCGTCGTCCCCCGGCAACTTGGGTTACCACCTTGGCGGTAATCGCAGGATCCAGATATGTCTGACCGGTGACGACGGCGCGAATCGCGCGTAGCAGTTCGTCTGACTTGCTCTGTTTCAACACATAACCGCTAGCGCCTGCTTGAAGCAGTTGTTGCAAATAGCCATCATCGCTGTGACGCGTCAAGATCACGACTTTTACTTGGGGGCAGTCGTGCTTGAGCTTCTTCGTCGCCGCGAGACCATTAAGCTCAGGCATTGAGATATCCATCACCACTACATCCGGCAGCAGCTCCGACGCGAGTTTCAATGCGATACGCCCATTTTCCGCCACACCAACTGTCTCCATATCGGGCGCTGAGTTGATCAGAAGTTTAAGCCCATCGCGGATCGTTTCGTGATCCTCGGCTAAAAGGATGCGGAGCCTATTCATCTGTGTCTCCTGTCTCCCGTTGCCGTAGGAATCCGCACGACCACGGTTGCCCCCTCGTTCGGCTCCGATTCAATCTCGATAGTGCCGCCTACAAGTGCAGCACGTTCGCGCATTCCAATAAGTCCTAGTCCTTTATCCTCGGCCTCCAACACCCGCTGCCAGTCGAAACCTACGCCGTTATCTTCTATGATGAGCGAGACTTGATCGCCGCGGCGTTCGAGCACGACCGCCACACCCCTGGCTCGCGCGTGTTTCGCGACGTTGTTGAGAGCTTCCTGCGCGATACGATAGAGCGCGGTTTCCATCTCTGAAGTTAACCGATCCTCATTCATTCCGCTCGCATGCAACTGAACGGGAAGGCCGAAATGTTTGGACCAATTCTGGACGTAACTCGAGAGCGCCGCGTGTAAGCCGAGATCGTCGAGCTCCGTCGGGCGCATTTCCCAAGCCAGATAATCAACGTCTTCGTCGAGTTGCTCCGCGATCGCTTGTAACGCTTCGACCTGCTCCAGCAAGTTTGTTGGCTCCCCCGATTCTCTAGAGAGCTTGTCCAGCTTCATTTTCAGCGCGGTCAACTGCTGCCCGAACTGATCGTGCATCTCGCGCGCGATTCGGCGGCGCTCGTCCTCTTGCGCGAAAATAATGCGGCGCAGCAACTCGACGCGCTCGGCTTCGATTCGCTGCCTTTCTCTGACTTCCTCTTGCAAAATTGCATTAGTCTGTGACAGGTCGGCGGTGCGCGCCGCAACTCGTCGTTCAAGTTCGTCATGAGATTTTTGAAGTTCAGCCTGGCTGATGCGTAAGTCTTCCTCGGACTGTTTGCGCTCGGTGATGTCGCGAATAATTGCTTGCAGTACCCCGTCCCGGATCATACTTCCGCTAATCTCCACATGCAGAAATGTTCCATCTTTGCAGCGCAACCGACGTTCCGTTAATAGTGTTCGCCCGGCACGTAGCTCATCGAAGCGAATAGGATCAATCGCAAGGTCTTCAGCGGGAATTAAGTCGTTCACGTTGAGCCGCAGCAGTTCTACATGGCTATAACCGAGCATCTCGCAGAGTTTGGAGTTTGTCTCGATAAAGTTTCCTTGCGGGTCGTACGTGTGAATGCCGTCGGGGGCTTGTTCAATCAGCGACCGATACTTGTTTTCGCTCTCCCGCAGCGCCTGTTCCACCCGCTTGCGCTCGGTGATGTTTTGCGTGATGCCTACAAAACGCTGCTGAGAATCGTAAGTATTACCTACCAAAACACCTTGTCCGCGCAACCACACGATCTCGCCGTTCTTTGGATTCACCAGGCGGAATTCCGATTCGTAATTTTCGCCGCCGCTAATTGCCTGAGAAATCAGCATTCCCGTTTCTTCGCGGTCTTCAGGGTGAATCAAACGCGTAACGGCTGTAAAATCTGCGGGCAAGTCGAAACCTATCACCCGTCTCAGATTACTAGACCACTCGATTTGCTGCGTCGACAATTTCACCTCCCATGAGTAAATTTTCGCAGCGTTCATCGCCATTTGTAGTCGTTCGCGGCTTTCACGCAATGCGGTTTCGATCCGGATGCGCTCGCTGATATCGCGTGTGGAACCCGCGACCACTTCGACTGTACCGTCGGCCGCGAACACCGGACTGAATATGTATTCGTAGTACCCTCCCGCACCGGTCGGACTGGTGTAGGGTGTCTCATCCTTCAGACCCTGGCGGGTGTCAAAGACCTGCTGAATCTGCTGTTGAAGCCGTGACGCGAGATCGTCAGGATATTTAAGGTCGAAGAAATTCTTCCCGATTGCTTCCTCCAACCTCAGTCCCCATAGATCAAGCAGTGCTTGATTCGCATAAACGAAACGCCCCTCACGGTCGAAAATGTAAGCGAAGTCGGTGATGGATGAAAGCGTGGTATTAAAGACACGTGCCTGCCGCTCTATTTGACTTGTGAGTGCTATGAGTGAGGCTTCCTGCCGTTTGCGCTCAGTGATGTCGATGGAAACACCGACAATGCCAACCAATGTCCCTTTTTCATCGTTGATAGGTGAATTAATAATCTGTGCCGGAAACGTCGTGCCATCACTTCGCTGCACATCAAACTCTCCCGCCCAGCTATTGCCCTGACTCAGGTGGGACATTATCTCAAGGGCTTGTTCAGCCATGATTTCCGGCGTTGTCAACTCCATGATATGGCGACCGACCACCTCCTGGGCCGTCCATCCATAGAGTTTTTGGGCAAACTGATTCCAATAGATGACGAATCCATCCAAATCAGTGGCGATCACGGCTTGTTCCAGCGTATCCAGCAGATGTGCTTGAAAGCCGATGGAGGCCTCCGTTTCTTTGCGCCCGGTGACGTCGCGGGTGAGCACATCCAGATTCTTCTTCAGTTCATAATTGACTCTCTTCAGTTCCTCGTTGATCGACTGGAGCTCCGCTTTGCTCATCCCCAATTCTTCCCTCGCCGACCGGAACCCGTTATTCATCCGCTGGGGCTCTGGCGCCGACTGCGGCTCAGAGTTTTGCTCAAAACTTTCGACCATAGGATTTACCTTCACCACGTTTGCACCAAATCATACGGAATATTACTAGAGGTGACGAGCGAATCTGCTCCGTGGCCTCTACTTTTGTAGACCTAATCGGTTATAGAAGATGTTAAATCGATAGCTGAGGATCGTTTTTGAGGATTGAGTTTTCCTCGCTTTCCGTACGCCGTGGAAAGAGTCAGACGGAGTAATTGAACATTAAGTTGCCCGGACCGAAGCAAGAGGGAATAAATTGCTTTATCAGATGCCCTGGCACAGTGCTTAAGCCAGCAAAGCCAATACTTCATAAGATGAAGACTACCGATCTAATGCTTAATATACGAGTACGCCCGTCGTGGAGGTCTGAGGAACCGGCCGCGCGACGCGGGAGTTTTTTTCGTTGAGGACGCAGCCCAGTGTATTGTGCTCGCCGCAGAAAGGTACGATGGACGCGAGCCGGTCAACCTCGGCACGGGAGTCGAAATCAGCATCCGCGAGCTAGTTCAGTTGATCGCAGCGGAGACCGGCTTTAACGGGGAGATCGTTTGGGATCATTCGAAGCCTGACGGCAGCCGCGTCGCGCAGTAGACACGAGTCGTGCTGCCGAGAGGTTCGGGTTTCGCGCCCGGACTCAGTTCGCCGAAGGTCTCCGCAGCACGATCGGATGGTATCAGAGGGAGCAGGAACGGAAGTTGGTTGCCACTGCTTCATAAAGGAAGACATGACCGTAAGCTTAACAACCAAAGCGATTTACTATCTCGGGTGCAGCCTGGCACTCGTTTCCCTTGTAATCATTCAATCAGTTACTGCTCAGAATTTAACTTTTGAAGACATAAAGAAACTGCCGGCGCCACCTGGGGCCCAGCGACTCGCTTACGGGAGCGATCCTTCGCAGTTTGGTGAGCTGCGCTTGCCACAGAGGAAGGGACCTTCTCCGGTTGTCGTAGTGATTCACGGTGGATGTTGGTACTCGGAATATGATCTAAGTCAACTTGCAAATTTCAATGCCAGGCTAGCCGGGCTGGGCGTAGCAACATGGAGCCTGGAATATCGGCGGATCGGTAACCCCGGAGGAGCGTGGCCGGGTACATTTGAGGACGTCGCCCACGGTACAGATTATCTGCGCGTACTAGCACGGTCGTATCCTCTTGACCTTAGGCGAGTCATTGTAGTTGGTCACTCTGCCGGCGGGCAGTTGGCCCTTTGGTTGGCCGCGCGCAATCGTTTACCTAAAGATAGTCCTTTGTATGCCAACAACCCCTTGCAGTTGCAAGGAATCGTTTCTTTGGCTGGGATTACGGATCTGCGAAGGTATCGACCAAACTGCGGCGAAGCAGTAAACAAGCTGCTAGGCGGATCACCGGAAGAAGTACCCGACAGGTATCGACAGACATCTCCTATAGAACTGTTACCCCTCAAAGTCGAACAACGCTTGATACATGGGACTCTTGATGAACTTGTGCCACCTGATTTTAGTAAAGATTATGAGGCGGCCGCGAGAAAGAAAAGAGATCGTGTTCAACTCATTCTCTTACCCAACGCTGGGCACTTCGATTTGATTGCTCCTCAATCTTCTGCCTGGCCGGCTGTGGAGAAGGCAGTACGTTCGTTATTGAGGTTAAGGAAACGGTGACATACTGTGCGGAAAGCTGTGCGGAAAGTTAAGCCCATCCTCAAATATTTATTGGCGGTATTCTTCGTGGTGGCCGGCCTCAACCATTTCACTAATCCTAACTTCTACCTAAAGATTATGCCTCCCTATTTACCCTGGCATTTGCCGCTCATTTATCTGAGCGGTCTTTTTGAAGTTGCCCTCGGAATCTTGTTACTGATACCGCACTTCACGCACATTGCTGCCTGGGGACTGATCGCACTACTGATCGCAGTTTTTCCCGCCAACATCCATATGGCCGTAAACCATGGGCTATTCCCTGAGTATCGCGCCACGACGTTGTGGTTAAGGCTGCCGCTTCAAGTTGTGTTAATGGCCCTCTTATATTGGTACGCATTTCCTGTAGTTCCACGCGACCGAAGTGCCGACGAGCCGCTGCGAAGCAATCCATCTTAAGAACTTCCAGTCTTAACCCTGGGAATAGCAATGAAGACGGTCGCCACCGCTGGTAACAAAGCGAAGGTTCGCAATCCAGGAGTGGCTCGAGCCGGGGGCTACGTTTTGCACTCGGTTGGCGTTAGCGGGCTACGACGCTTGCTTCCGATCAAGGCGGTTATGAGTCACAGCGAGATGAAGACCACTGAGCGGTACATTCGCGCCAACTGCTGAAACGGGAGGAGCTCGTACGAAGTGTCAATTTGGCCGAAAAACGAAATAAGGCCGCCGTTGCCGGCGGCCGTAAGCATTTGATTTATTGGTCGGGGCGAGAGGATTCGAACCTCCGACCTCTCGGTCCCGAACCATAGGCTCGGCAAAGATGCAAGTCTCTGCCTTTTCGAAAGTTGCAGCCACCAAAGATTTTCGAGCATTTTACATTCTTTACCATTCGTTACAATTTGCTATCCGTCTGGTGCTGCGAATTCTGTCCACAAATTGGCCACACGCACAACCCTTGGAATCTTGGCATTCTCTGGAGGGCGCGAGTGGCTTACGGACAACGGATTTAAGTCGCCTAAAGTGCACTTTACCAAAACTCACCAAACGAGATGAACGAATACTTACCGGAGTTGCAGCCGTCAAAGTCATGCTTCGTCTGGCTAGGTCTCATCTTAGGTCATCCTGTCACGCCGTTGGCTTGTGAATTCCACCTCGACCGCATGATTAAGAGTGCGTTCAAGCACTCTCCAGCAGGTGATGGCTTATACGATTTATTCACATTTGTTACGGGTTGCAGCCGCCAACGAGTCTATCTGTCACCACCTGTTCAGACCAGCCTGTCTCTATTCTCGTCACAAGTTTGTCTCAATCAAGACAGACTCACGGAGCCGTCAGATCCTGTAAAGTCTTAAGTAAGGTCCGATAAGGAAGGGTCTCCTGGCTAATCATATCCGCCCGAAACCTCTAGGGCCATTCTCCATCTGCTTCAAAGAGGTTCATGCGATGTGTACGACTGCTTTTCAGTTTCCAGTTGCGATCGCGCTCGTCTCATTGTCTCGTCGTACAACTCCTCCATCTGCTGGTTGCAACCGCGGAGGCCGTTTACTACGTGATCGGCCCATGTTAGATAATCCGCCCTTCTCAGATGAGACCAACTAGCCGGTGGCGCAAACGCGACATCAGTGATGTTGTAAATCTTGTCAGCAAGCTTGATCTGCTTCGCACCCGTCGATAGATGTGGCGCATGCTCAATCTGAAGTCGCTTGCGCTCCAACTTCTCTAGGCTCTTGTCGTCGGTGACTTCTTGAACTAGCGAGCAAACAAGCGGCCCGAAATGTTTTTCAATTTGTGCGAACGTCGTTTCAGTGTCTTCAACTGTGTCGTGAAGAATTGCCGCTATGATCACGGATAGGTCGTGCACGCCACCTACCCTCCAAAGAGTTTCCGCCACGCCGATTGGATGGTTAATGTACGGAGAGCCCTCCGCGCCTTTGCGACGCTGACTCTTATGCTTCTCGGCTGAGAATTTCACTGCTTCGAGAAGCAGAGAGATATCTTCTTCGTTGAAAGTCATAAGCCTTCCTATGGGCTTTCCCAAGTTTATGTGAAAATAAAGCGTTGATTGCTCTAAATATTAGCACGAGAGAATAAATCCACTAGCAATTCGCTAAGGTCTTATGTAACCAAGAGGTTATGATAAAGCATGCAACAGCGGGCAGGCGCTTGAATCTGAGGAGAAGCGACGCGGCCCGATGAATAGCAAAGGATTGGCGCAGCTAGCGTACGAAAAAGGCATGTACGTCTTGACGGCCTCGCAGAGTTATGAAGTTGCATTCGAATCTGAGGCCCTCAAGCACAGCTATCTGACGTATGCATTGGTGGAAGAAGGACTGAAGACAAGAACCAATGATGCAGACGATAATAAAGATGGACAGGTCGAGCTGCGCGAGTGGTTTGACTATGCGAAGCAGCAAGTGCCGCGGTTGAGAGAACAAAAGATTGAGCAGTCGGCAAAGAAACAAGGCAAGCAACTCGAAGAAGTGCAAGTTACAGAGGGCGGCAAGGTACAGCAACCGCGCGTCTTCTATCGCCGCGAACTCGAGGCTCAACCTCTAATTGTTGCCAGGCCATAGCAAGGTCAGCCCGTTCATATAACCTCAATGCGCTATTCCTTATTGTTCTCATGGCGTTTCTACGTAGTGCTCTGGTTTATCTCCCTAACTGCCTTCGCACAAAAGCCTGAGCTGGTCGTGCAAACGGGGCACTCTGGCTGGATTTACTCCGTGGCCTTCAGCCCCGATGGCAAGCTGCTGGCGAGTGGCAGCAGCGATCAAACGATCAAGCTTTGGGACGTTGCCACCGGCACCGAACTGCGCTCGCTCAGAGGACATACTTACAATGTCGAGTCTGTCGCCTTCAGCCGGGATGGCAAGCTCCTGGTGAGTCTAAGTGGAGGCAATGCGATTAAGGTTTGGAATGTCTTCGAAGGTACTCTCAGACAAACGATTACGCCCGCGGACTACGTCAACTCAATTGCTATTAGTCCCGATGGTCAGGAGATCGCCGGCGGAGACAATCGTGGTCGAATCAAACTGTGGAGCACTTTGGACGGCCAGGAG
>JALYTI010000518.1 GCA_030854375.1 Acidobacteriota bacterium
AGTCGAGCAAATTATCGTAGGTGATGACGATGTTTTTCTCGACGATGATCTGGTTATCGTTCCCACTCCGGGCCACACACGGGGTCACCTGGTCTTTCTCTACAAGCAGAAGTTTCTTTTCACCGGCGATCATCTGGCCTGGTCACCACAGCGCAAAACTTTGACTGCCTTTCCGAGCGTGGCATGGTATTCATGGACGAAGCAGACAGAATCGATGGCTAAACTCGCTAATTACGATTTTGAGTGGGTTCTGCCTGGCCACGGGGATCTCCATCACGACACAGTTCAGAACATGCGTTATCATCTCCAGTCTTGCATCGCCCGGATGAAAACTCGTCGCTAGACTCGAGAATCTGTCAAAAATCTCCGGCGTAAAAGACAGATGAATAACGGGGAATCAGAAACTCGTCCCTGGATACGTAGGCACGCGCTGCTTATTATCTGGATATGCCTCGTGTTTGTGGGTTGGGCTGCATATCATTATTTCCTGCACCCACTTGTCAGGAATTTGATTCCTTGAGAGTCGAATTTAGGGTTAATTGTCTGAAACGAGGAAACGATGACCAGAAACCAAAAAATTGCTTTGGGATGCGGAGTAACGGGTTGCCTTGGTTTGATTGTGATCGTTGTTGTCATAATTGTACTTGGCGCGGCAGGTATCTTTGCGCTGCCTGGTCTTGGGGCCCCCAGCTCCAATGACAACGCAAACGCCAATTCCAGCAATGCAAACGACAACTCGAACCAAAATTCTGACTCCGGCTCGTCTACCTCCAGGTCGACGATGTCCGAAGATGACAAGCACAAACTGATGCAGGCGGCGGGGATGACTAAGGATTCGGCGTTGATGCAGAGAGTCTTGCGCAAGCTCGGCTTCGTCACTGATACCGGAATATCAGACGACTACGCACAGTTCATAAAAGAACATGTGACCTGGGCTTCGAAGAATTATCAGTTCATTCGGTCAGTAAATACTCCCGGGACCGCACGTGCCTATGTCGACGCACATATCAACGATTAGTGGCAAATGACAAGTGACAGGTGGCGCAGTTAACTAGTCACCTGTCCCCGGTCACTTGTCACCAGTCACTCGTCACTTCATTATGAATCCCGCTCTCATCCGCAATTTCTCAATCATCGCGCATATCGATCACGGCAAATCGACCTTGGCAGATCGTCTGCTGGAGCTGACGGGTGCAGTCACAGGTCGCGATATGTCTGCGCAGGTTCTGGATGATATGGACCTCGAGCGCGAGCGCGGTATCACCATCAAGTCCCACGCCGTTCGCCTTGACTACACGGCTCAGGATGGACAGTCTTACATTTTGAATTTGATCGACACGCCCGGCCACGTAGATTTCTCCTACGAAGTGTCTCGTTCTCTTTCGGCATGCGAAGGCGCTTTGCTTATCGTCGACGCCTCACAGGGCGTTGAGGCGCAAACGCTTGCGAATACTTATCTGGCTATTGAAAACAACCTCGAGCTTATCCCGGTTATCAACAAGATCGATCTCCCCGGCGCCGAGCCGGAAAAAGCCGTCGAACAGATCGAGCACTTCATAGGTCTGGAAACTCATAACGCAATTTTCACCAGCGCCAAAACGGGCGAGGGCGTCGCTGAAGTGCTGGAAGCGATTGTGCGCGATGTTCCATCGCCAAAAGGTGATCCAAATGCTCCTTTGAAGGCGCTCATCTTTGACTCCTGGTACGACTCGTATCGCGGTGTGATAGTTCTCTTCCGCGTCATCGATGGCTCTATTCGGCCGGGAATGAAGATTCGTTTTTTCAACGCCGGTCGCGATTACCAGGTGGAAACGCTGGGCGTGAATCGCCCCCGACCAACACCGATTGATGAACTGGGCGTTGGTGAAGTCGGATTTTTAACCGCTTCGATAAAGGCGGTCGCAGACGTGCAGATAGGCGACACTGTTACCGAAGCAGCCCGCCCCACGAAGGAGCCGTTTCCCGGTTTTCAGGAAATCAAACCGATGGTTTTCGCCGGGCTGTATCCTATAGATACCAACCAGTATGAAGAGCTCCGCGACGCCCTGGACAAACTGCGTTTGAATGACGCCTCTTTCTTTTATGAGCCCGAGTCGTCGACTGCCCTGGGTTTTGGGTTCCGCTGCGGATTCCTCGGTCTGCTGCACATGGAGATCGTGCAGGAACGTCTGGAACGCGAGTTCAATCTTGATCTGATCTCGACGGCGCCGGGTGTGCGATATGTAGTGACAACAACTGACGGCAAGGTTACAGAGATAGACTCGCCCGCCAAGATGCCCGATCCCGGTCGGATAGTAAAAATTGAAGAGCCGGCGATTCGCGCTGTCATCCTGACACCGGAAGAACACCTGGGCGGCATCTTGAAGTTGCTGGAAGAAAAGCGAGGCGTGCAAAAGGGTTTCGAATACATAACGGCGAACCGGGTAATGTTGACCTATGAACTTCCGCTTAACGAGATCGTCCTCGATTTTTATGACCGTTTGAAGTCCGTCTCCCGTGGTTATGCTTCACTCGATTACAGTTTCGCAGCGTATTGGGAAAGCGATCTCGTTAAGCTCGATGTTCTAGTGGCGGGTGAACCTGTCGATGCGCTATCGCTGGTTTTACACCGCGACACGGCGCAGTCGAAAGGCCGTGCGCTGGCGGCGAAAATGAAGGAGTTGATTCCGCGCCAGCTTTTCGAAGTACCAATACAGGCGGCAATCGGCATGAAGATAATTGCGCGCGAAACCGTGAAGGCCCTTGGGAAAAATGTGATCGCGAAATGCTACGGCGGGGACATTACGCGAAAACGCAAATTGCTGGAGAAGCAGAAAGAAGGAAAGAAG
>JALYTI010000520.1 GCA_030854375.1 Acidobacteriota bacterium
TTGGCGAAACGTTTAGCCCCGACGGTCGCCGGCTTGCCTACATACGCAGCAATGACATGTACGTCTTTGATCTAAACACGAAACAGGAACGCCGATTAACAACCGATGGCGGCTCGAAAATTCTCAACGGTCGCCTCGACTGGGTTTATCAGGAAGAGTTGTATGGACGCGGAAATTTTGAAGCGTACTGGTGGAGTCCCGACTCCACCGCGCTTGCTTATCTAAGAATAGACGAGCGGCCAGTGGCGGACTTTGCGGTCGTCGATCACATTCCGTATCACCCGGCTCTGGAGGTGACGGTTTATCCTTTGGCCGGCGATCCAAATCCCATTGTTAAGTTGGGTGTCGCCAATGCCGCGGGAGGGGGAACTGCATGGATTGATACTTCAAAGTACCAGCCCAACGATCTCCTGATTGTCCGCGTGTCGTGGACTCCTGACAGCAAGAAGGTGGTCTATCAAGCTCAGAATCGCGAACAGACTTTCCTGGATCTGAATTTCGGTAATGTTCGTGATGGAAAATCAAACACTGTACTGCGCGAAACGTCCAAAACGTGGGTCGAGGTAATCGACAATCCGACCTGGCTCAAAGACGGATCGTTTCTGTGGCAGAGCGCGCGCAATGGCTGGCAACATCTCTATCACTACGCACAGGATGGAAAACTCTTGAAGCAGGTCACCGATGGCAAATGGGAAGTTCGCTCAATCGATGATGTTGATGATGACAAGGGCCTCATCTACTTTAGCGGGACCGAGCATAGTCATATTGCGCCACAAACGTACCGAGTCAACTTAGACGGTACGGGCTTGACGCGCCTAACAACGGCTGAAGGTACACATAAAGTGTCAGTAAGTCCGACCTCTAATTTCTTCATCGATAACTGGAGCGACATAAACACGCCGACGCAAACGCGGCTCTACGATACAGACGGCAAACTGGTGCGCGTCATAGAACAAAACAAGGTCGAGGCCTTACAGCAATACAAACCAGGCAAGACTGAATTTCTGCGCGTCAAAACTCGGGATGGCTTTGAGATGGAAGCCCTGATTATACGGCCTCCTGATTTCGATGAGAGTAAGAAATACCCCGTCCTGGAGTTTACCTACAGCGGGCCACACGCTCCGCAAGTGAGAAACAGTTGGGGCGGATCCACTTATATGTGGCACCAACTAATGGCCCAGAAAGACTACATTATCTGGATATGTGATAACCGAACCGGAAGTGGCAAGGGCGCCGAATCCGAATGGCCGGTTTATCGAAATTTTGGTGAACTTGAATTGCGCGATCTGGAAGACGGCCTCGCTTGGCTCAAGAGGCAGCCTTACGTTGACGCGGATCGCATTGGCATCTGGGGCTGGAGTTACGGCGGATACATGACAAGCTATGCGCTGACTCATAGCCAGAGTTTCAAAATGGGAATTGCTGGAGGCACGGTTTCCGATTGGCGCAACTACGATACGATTTACACCGAACGTTACATGAATACGCCACAAAATAATCCAGAAGGTTACAAGAAGAGCTCTCCTGTTAACTTCGCAAAAGATCTTCACGGAAAGTTGCTGCTAATTCACGGGGAGATTGACGACAACGTTCATCTGCAGAACACTGTGCAGTTCGTCTACGAGTTACAGAAAGCAGGCAAGCAGTTTCAGTTGATGATCTATCCGAAGTCACGTCACGGTATCACCGATCCGCTGCTGGTTAAGCATATGCGCTCGATGATGACGGAATTTATTGTCGCGAACTTGTAACGTAGGGACCATGCCGTTGCGTAGGTTGGTGTCGCGACTGGAGTGAAGGAGATTTTCCATTTCTCATTTCAGATTTTTCATTTGTCATTGAAATCGTTCGGTCGCGGAAGGCGTTGGCTTTATTCCTAAATGAAAAATCATAAATTTGAAATGAGAAATGGAAAATCTCTTCATCGTTCCAATCTCCACCGCAAAGGTACTACCTTCGTTGACACGTCGGACACCAATATGTTGACCTCCCGGAGTGTGTCAGGCGACGGATCCGAGCCCCACATTTGAAGCAAGACTTCCCCTCGCGGTCGTAAACCTGCCAGACCTTACCAAATGCCTCACCGTAAGAAAAACCATTCGGGTTCTCCAGGTTGATTCGGGATGTTGAGTTGCCTGATACCGCGGCGCGCAGGACATCGCGAATTGCCAAATGCAAACGCACGATTCTGCGGGCTGAAAGTTTCGATGCGATCTTGAATGGATTGATTCCTGCTCGAAAGAGAGATTCGGCAGCGTAGATGTTGCCGAGCCCCAGCACTCTTGTCTGATCCAGTAGCAGCGTTTTGAGCGTACGGCGCGATCGGGCGAAGGTTTCCTTAAGGTAATTCACACTGAACTCGTCTGAAAAAGGCTCCGGGGCCAGTTCGCTGATCCCTTGTGTCCTGCCCAGCCGCGATTTCGCTACTAATCTCATCACACCAAATTGCCGTTGATCCCGGAATACCAGACGGCGGTCGTCATCGAGATAGAAGATTGCGTGCGCGTGTCGAGGAAGCGAATCATCCGGTGTCAGCACAAGAAACTTGCCGGTCATGCGCAAATGCACTACCAGCACACGATCGGAATCAAGTTCAATCAAGATGAACTTGCCGCGGCGATTGACTCCCACGATCTGCGATCCCTTTAACTTGCGAATAAAGAGTGACGGCGTTGAAGGAGCGACCAGCTTCGGAAGTTTAATTTCGGCGGCGACTATGCGTCGATCAAGGACAGCGCGGCGCAGCGCGCGCACGACATGTTCAACCTCAGGTAATTCTGGCATCCGCGCGCCGACAGGGCCTGTTAGGTGACCCAGACC
>JALYTI010000076.1 GCA_030854375.1 Acidobacteriota bacterium
GTTGTAGCATGCCGTCCAGTTGTTTACGGTGACCAGTTCATTACCAGTACCTTTTTTAAGCGTAGGCTCATTCGCAGCAGACATAGTAAGGTTCTCCTCTTAGTCGTTTGGACCAGAGAGTTGCCAAGAGTCCTCTGAGATTTCAGCGGTGTTAGTTGCTTGAGGAAGCGACCAATCATACGCCTTCCCTAAAGTCGGAGCCAGTGCGAGGGGTTCGCTTTCGTACTCTTGATCGAAGGATCGAGTTTACCATCCAGGTTAGTATCGCCAACTAGTCAAATCGGCGCCGGGCGGCGCGCTCTTCAAAATGCGGTCAACAATCTTCGGGGCGAAGAATTGATTATAGCGAAGACGTGAGATTGCGTTTGGCCGCGTGTGATCGCCGTTCCAGCAATGTTCGGCGCGCGGTTCATAATCCACTTCGCCCGAGTAGTAAGGATCCTTCGTACTCTTTAGAAAGTCTTCCATGAGATAAACTGCGTCATTCAGAAAATAATTGTCCGCCTCGCCCACGTAGATATGAATCTTACCTTCGAGCTTCGGTCCGAGCTTCTCCCAATCGCGCTTGAGGATGTAGCCAAGATCGTAATGTTCACGCCAGTATTCGGCCACAGAGCGATCGATCTTGCCAGTTAGCTTGTCCCAGATAGGTTTCGGATAACCATCTTCACCCACCGGTGAATAAACGGCCTGCCAGATGTCGAATTGCCCTCCCGAGCGACTGCTGGTGCCGAGTGCCAACTCCAGGGAGTTCATTTCCTCGACGGTCGCGGCAAGTTCACCCAAATAGTTTCGCTTACCTGGCCGGGGCGTGTGTTTCCAGGGAGCTTCAGCGTAGTAGGCATTGTCGTGCTGATAAATATTGACTGTCGTGTAAGCGCGAAAATCGATTGGATCGGGACAAGCTGCCCAGCTGCCGTTGTATTCGTCTGGATAAAAAACTTGCGCCGCGAGTGCCTCCCAGCCACCGGTCGATCCGCCATACATGAAGCGCGCCCACCCTTTGCCCAGACCACGAAACTGCTTCTCAATAAACGGTACCAGCTCGTAGGTAATTGCATCGCCATAAGGGCCGAGGTTTGCAGAGTTCACGGCGTAGGAATCATCGTAGTACGGGTTCGCATGCTGAATCTCAATGATGATCATCCGGGGAAAGTTTGCGCCAGTCCACTCCTGGTAAAACTTGTAAGCGTACTCTTGCTGAATCTTGTTATACCCCTCGAGATGAAAGCGCTCGCTAAAGTCAGGTTTGAGATCTGGATCGGGAGGCGTCTCACGGAAGCCGTTAAAGTTGGCAGGGAAGTGACCATGAAAAATTACGAGCGGATAGTGAGCATTAGGATGACTATCAAAGCCTTCAGGTAGCAAAACGTTTGCACCCAGGTAAATGGGTCGGCCCCAGAAACGCGAGAGCAACTTGCTCTCCATCTTTACGTGCTTGATGTATTTAGTATCTTTCGGTGGCTCGATTGGTGGAATAACTTTGTCGAGGGATATTCTAATGGTGCTGTCTTTAAGCGGATCGACCGTAATCTTTTGCGGTGTGCTGTAGAAGTTTCCCGGCGCGCTATTCCACTGCTGGCCTTCGCCGCGGTCCATTGGCAACTTCAGGGTGTGCCCGTCCGCGCGATGGAAAATTTCATAGCGGTGAAGTAATGCCTGTACCCAGTATTGTCCTGGCTTTAAGTTGGACAGAGATCGCACCGGATAGCCAAAAGCGCTGGCGTCGACAATGGCCTCCTGGGCCGGTTTCAATGCCTCAACATCAACTCCGAAGACCTGTTGCGTGTTGAGGTCTTCGCTGATCTGGAAGCGCGGCTCTTTGGCATTGTCGGTGGAAAGGAGCAAAAGAATTCGGCCGTCGAGAGGGTGTTTACTATTCGTCTCGGGGAAGGAAATAGCGAAACGCAGGGTGGGCACGGATGCGCTTTTTAGTTCGGCGATTTTGGGGAACAGCAGCGACACTAAAAGAACCGATAAAAGCACCAAAAATCGCATTGCAGTTTTCGCCTTCATAGCGTTTTTCTCCTCGCCGCTTGTTTTGAAGATCCTCCGTTCAGTGTGAAAATTGAGACACTCACCGCGGAGAACCACAGTCTTGTAATTGTTCAGAAAGCGAAATTAAAACAGCACGTGCTCATCATTCGCTGAATTGCAGCCGACCTGCAGGCTGGGCCGCGGCTTCTTCCCCGGATTCCAGGGTCGGGGATGCTTGCAGAGTGTTGTCGGCATACTGAAGTTTGTAAAGACGCCAATAGAGGCCGCGTAGCGCGAGTAGCTCTTGATGTGTTCCTTGTTCCCGAATCTCACCGTGATGTAGCACGATGATTTGATCGGCACGCTGGATAGTTGACAGCCGGTGGGCAACGACGATGGAGGTACGATTACGCATGACGCGCTCGATTGCTTGCTGAATCAGCTGCTCAGTTTCCGTATCTATCGAGCTGGTAGCTTCGTCCAGGATCAATAGCGCCGGATCAAACGCCAGAGCGCGCGCAAACGAGATCAACTGCTTTTGGCCCACGGAAAGTCCGGCGCCGCGCTCTTTAACCTCCGCCCCGTACTCACCCTTCAATCTCTTGATGAATTGTTCAGCATGGACTTCCTGAGCCGCCCATTTAACACGCTCTTCCGTGATGTCACTTCTTCCAAGCCGAATATTACCTTCAACGGTTCCGCTGAAGAGAAATATTTCCTGTAGCACGACTGCAAAGTTTTCCCGCAGTGATTTCAGATCCCACGAGCGCAGATCGACCCCATCCAGAAGAATTCTGCCGCGCTGTACGTCGTAGAAGCGCATCAGGAGATTTGTGATTGTCGATTTACCGGATCCGGTGTGACCTACGAGCGCGATGGACTGACCTGGTTCGACCTTAAATGAAACGTCTTTGAGCACCCAGTCTTCGCCTTTATAAGCAAAGAAAACATTTTCAAACTCGATGTGGCCCACGGCGCGGCCAGACTTTGCAGGCTGCGCCGGCGATGTAATCGCGATGGGAAGATCGAGCGTCTTGAAAATGCGATGCGAAGCTACCACGGCAGCTTGCAGCACGTTGTACTTGTCGGAGATGTCGCGTATCGGCTGAAACAGAAAGCTCGAATACTGTATGAAGGCCACCAGCGCGCCCAGTGTAAGCACAGTGTGTCCAGGCGTGTTTTGCATCACACGATAGCCGCCGTACCAGATGATTAGTGCGATTCCCGCGGCGCCAATGAAATCAACCAGCGGAAAGAAAACGGCGTAGTAGAAGATGGTGTCGAGGTTTGCCTTGCGGTAGTCGGCGTTAATCTCGCGGAACCTGTAAATCGACTTTGCTTCGGCATTAAAAATCTGGACGGTTTGCGCGCCGGCAAAATGTTCCTGAAGAAATGAGTTAAGGCGAGCGATTCGTGTTCTCACCATGTCGTAACCCTTGCGCGCCCCTTTGCGAAACCACGTGGTCGCTGCCCACAGCATCGGCACGGTCAACAAGGTAACCAGAGTCAGCCGGACGTCCATCCACAACATCACGCCGATAATCGCAAAAATCATTACCAGGTCGCCAAGAAGGTCTGTGATCCCTGCAGTGAAAAGTTCGTTGAGTGAGTCGACGTCGTTGGTGAGACGAGTCATGATGCGGCCCACGGGATTGCGGTCGTAGTATGCCACTTCCTGATGTTGAAGCTTGTCGTAGAGCTCGCGGCGCATATCAAACATCACATACTGCCCGACAGTGTTCAGCAACACGGCTTGAAAATAAGAGAACACCAGGCGCAAGAGTTGTACAGCCACGTACAGACCAACCAGCAGTTCAAGGCCGGAGTATTTGCGAGGCAGGATGAACCAGTCGATCGCATATTCAGTAAATTTTGGCTGCAGGATTCCCAGAAGGTTCAGCGCGAAAGTCAGAACCAGCGCCGGAATCAGCAAGCGGAGGTAGGGCCGTAAATATCGGAGCAACCTGCGGGCAACCTGAAAGTCGTAAGTCTTTCCAATTGCTTCTTCTTCGTGAAATTCTTTTACCGCTGTGGACATTGTTTTCCTGGGTTAGCTGACCCCTATTCCTCCAGCCTGCCGGTAACTCGCTGATTCCAGATAGCTGCGGCGTGGAAAGTGGAGCAACAGACCAACAAATGCCAGAGCGATAAGAATGAAGTAGTAGCGATCTTGCGCCACGAGAAGGTCGAGTAGTCCCAGCAGTGCAGCGGCTTCGCAGAGGGCCGCAGCCAGAATGAAACCAGTGTTAACCAGGCGAACTTGCTGTGCCTCTACAGATCGGGAAAGAAAGTTTCTCTTCACTGCAAATGACACGACCACGAGAAATGCGCCTGCAGCGTTGAATAGAATTGTGAGCAATCGGTTTTCCGCATCTTCATGCCTCGGGAGAACGAAGGAGAGAACGAGGTAAACAACAATGGTCGATAGAAACGCGAACCACAGAATCAACATTGTTCGATATTGGCCGTCCAGATTCGCCGCGTTGTTTTGGTTACTCGACACCTGTGTTCCCCCAACTAGGTAAGAGCCAGCTCTTCTTCGAGCAGTTGGCGTTCATATAAATCAGCATACTCGCCGCGCATTTCGAGCAACTCATGATGCGTGCCTTGCTCGATAATGCGTCCCTCGTCGAGCACACAAATCAGGTCGGCATCGCGCACTGTCGAAATACGATGCGAAACAATCAGACTCGTCCGGCCTCGCATTACTCCGCGCAATTTCCCGAGGATCTTTTCTTCTGTGTAGGTGTCAACGGAAGACAAAGCGTCGTCAAGGATCAGAATTTTTGGCTCTCGGAGTATGGCTCTAGCTATTGCCGTGCGTTGTTTTTGCCCGCCCGAAAGTGTCAGACCCCGCTCCCCGACGAGCGTATTGAAACCATCGGGGAACCCTTCAACGTCTTCAGTTAACCCGGCGACTTCAGCCGCCCACTCAATCTGCTTTTGATCGGCTTTTGCGACGCCAAAAGCGATGTTTTCAGCCAGTGTGTCGCTGAACAGAAACGTTTCCTGAGGGACGTAGCCAATGCTCGAACGCAACTGTGCGAGTGAGTAATCTCGAGTCGAAACTCCGTCAATAAGCACGCTGTCTTGAGGAGCCTCAATGACGCGCGGAATTAGACTAATGAGCGTGGACTTGCCACTTCCGGTTCTTCCCACGATGGCGACAGTTCGACCAGCCGGTATCGCCAGGTCGATGTCTCTAAGCACCGGGTCTTCTTTTTGGTGGTAACGAAAAGTAAGATTCCGAAATTCAATTTCGCCATTAATGGCCGGCTTCGTTTTCACCCCGGGCGAATCCGCGATCGCAGGCTCGATGGCGAATATGGCGTTCATCCTTTTCAAACTGGCTGTGCCGCGCTGATAGAGGTTCACGACATATCCCAGCGCAATGAGCGGCCAGATTAGTCGAAAGAGGTACATGTTGAATACCGTGAACTCACCGACGGAGATTTCTCCGCGGATCGCCGCCGGAACGCCCGCCCACATAATCAGCACAAAGCCCATCCCAATCAGAAACTGCATTAGAGGTCGCATCAATGCATCTATTTTGACGAGTCCCAGATTCTTTTCCGCATACTGCCGGTTCAATTCACTGAAGGCCGCGATCTCAGCATCTTCTTGTGCATATGCCCTAACCACGCGAACGCCGGTAAAGTTTTCCTGCGCGCGAGCCGTGATCTGCGCGAAGAACTCCTGAATTTTCTCGAATCTCACGTGAACCTGTTGACCAAAAAACTTCACGGTCAGGGAAACGAGCGGCATTGTTACGAACAACAGCAGGGTGAGTCGCCAGTTTATTAGAAACATCAGCGGCAGAACGATCATCACAACGAATAACGTCTGAAGCGTGTACATGATCATGGGACCCGCCAGCTGCCTGACTGCCGCCAGATCGTTGGTCGCGCGTGCCATCAAGTCGCCGATGCGATGTTCTTGAAAGAAGGACTGCGGCTGATCGACCAGGTGGGCGTAGAAATCCTGGCGAAGGTCGTATTCAACCTTACGCGACATTCCAATCAATATTCGCCGCTGAAGAAACAGGAATGTGCCGCTGAGAAGGCTGGCGCCTAATACCTTAAGCGCCGAGGTCGTTAGCCGAGACCAGGAAATCTGTGCCCAATTTGCATCGATGGCCTGGCCAACAATTAGCGGAATATAGAGATTAAAAACTACGCTGGCCAATATGCATATGATGCCTATCGTCAGCGAGACCTTGTAAGGAAGAAAGTAGCGCCCGAATTTTCTTAGATCGTCCATGCGCAAAAGACCGCAAAATTTCACAACCTTCAGCTAAACAAGCAAAGCGTTATGATGCGCGATTTTGCGTCTGGACGCCAGAAGGGAAGCGGGATTGCTGTAATTGGAAGGAAGAGGGCGGGATGGAAAATTAGAGTCTTTGCATTGCGTCGATCAGATTAACATCGGGTTCTCTGTCGTCCACGGCAGTGAGATCGATCGGGGGGTTCTCCTCGTCAGGAACGCTGACGCGATTACGCCCCGCCTCTTTAGAGTTGTAGAGCGCTCGATCTGCTGCCACTACCAGCGTGTCTCGCGACGATGCGTGGGTCGGAAATGTTGCCACACCGAATGAACCCGTCACCTGACCAAATCCAGGGACTTCGGTCTGCTCGATGCGTTTGCGCAAACGCTCAGCAACGAGCATTGCTCCTTCGGTGCTTGCCTGCGGCAGGATCATTACAAATTCATCGCCGCCGAATCTCGCAGCGGTATCCATAGCTCGCAGTTCGGCGTGGAGGTTATCCGCCAGCATGCGAAGAGCCAGGTCACCGGCTTCGTGACCTGCCTGATCGTTGATGTGTTTGAAATTGTCCAGGTCGAGCATGATTAATGAAAGCGGCTGGCGATTGCGAGTGGCCAAATGCAAATCACGCTCAAGCTGCATTTCGAACGAGCGGCGGTTATAGCAGCCTGTCAATCCATCCGTCAGAGCCTGCTGTTGGGATTGAGCGTACAAGTGCGCGTGGTTAACGGCGACTGCCAGCTGGTCGGCGACGGTATGCAGAAGCAGCAACTCATTGTCTGCCCATACGCGCGACATATCATCAGAACGAACTAACAAAAGTCCAATTAGGTTGTCTTCATAAACCAGAGGCACTACGGCATCGGGAAGCACTGGTGTCTCCTGAGAGCTATCACCGTCCACGACGTAAGCCTGCGGTGCCTCCGAAAGCCGATTACTAACTGAATCCACATCGGTAAGCAAGGCCGCTTCCATCTCCTCTCCGATTACGTCCGGTCGTAAATGATATTTGGTCATCTGGCGACCCACGAGAGCACCTTCAACTCTTACCGCGCAAGAGTGCACGTTGAGGGCGCGACCGACCTCGTCCGCAGCTGTTTGCAAAACGCTATCCAGGTGGAGCGAGGAGTTTCTAATTACAGTCGCAAGCCGGTTAACGGCGATCTCGCGTTCAGCCTGTTCTTGCAAGAGTCGCGCGAGTTTTGTAGTTACGCCCAGAGTCAATTGAAGCGAGGTCGCTTTTGGCATAGAGGCGCGGACGGCTTTTGCAAAAGCGTTTGAGTGAAACGGATGTTCAGCAGTGACGCGAGCCATCAGGTATTCCAGAGCTGAGTAAACAACGTCAGGCTCGAAAGTCCAGATAACAAGATCTCGGGAGCTGTCCACTTCATCGGCATTGTGAACTGACGCAAGCAGAGCAGAGAAGCGCGCATCTGCGATCACTACAAACCGCTCAAAGTTACCTCCCTGGTCGGTTCGCTCGAAAACAACGGATTTGGTGTTCTCTTTACCACGGCTGAGCACCAGGCTTGAGAGTGCGTCCTGGGGACTTACCCAAAGAAAAAGGTTTTTGGCCGCTTTATCGAGTTCTTTGATGCGCACACTGTCCCGCGCGGGTCGCTCGGGCGAGGTAGGCAGACTTTCGACTACCAGAGCAGCCAGGTTATTTTCAAGCACCACATCTTCGAAATAACGGTGCAGCTGGGAAATCGTTGAACCTGCGCAGGGCACGGGCATCAATTGTCTAGAATGCTGGGCCAGGAGTGAGTCGTAGAGGGAATACATTGGGGA
>JALYTI010000077.1 GCA_030854375.1 Acidobacteriota bacterium
CCGCAGGCAAGCTGATTGGGGGAGGATTCCGCTATAATCGCACGCTAAAAGATGTCATCAGTGGCAAAAGTTGAGAGGAAGATCAGGCGCGTCGAAGGATTCGGTGTGCGAATACTTCACCTAACCGGGACGGACGTGCGCGGGGATCGAGCCGGACTACCGCAGTATAGCTATCACCGTGCCGCCGAAAAAGACTTTACAGTTGCGACATGGAAGACAAGGAGATTTCTTCCGTCGTATCCGGGATTTAAGGTGGATGTCGTCGATGCCCGGGGAAATTCAGTTCAGGGAAATACGAAGCTGGAGACCGTTAGGGCAAGCTACCAGAAGCGGTAAATGGTAAATCGAACAGAGAGACCGCACATACTATCGTTCGTCCACTATCACCATTCGCTGTTTACCGTTTATTGAACAACCGTGAATTTCGCTGCCGGCGCCAGCGCCTGGCCGGACACTCTATCTCGAATGCGGACGCTTAACTCATACTCACCGGGCGGTAAAGCACGCGTGTCAATTAGTCGAGCCAGGGTCAACCGTTGACCTGAATCGCTCATCCCGCGCCAATCTTCAGCTTGTTTACCGAGCTCTTTGCCATCTTTAGAGAGTGCATATTCCACGTCAACCGAAGGTCGGAGCGTGGTTTGATCCACTCCCGCGTTGTAAACCTGCAGGTAGACTCCCACCGGTTGGCCGCGGTGATAAATTCCGGAAACGTTGGGAATTACTTTTGTCTGTCCAATGACAAATTGTCCAACGGCCGGCCGATCGACGAGACTCTCCAATTTCGCGGCAAGCACAAGAGTAGAAGTAGAAAGCTTTTGCGGATCGTACTTGGGGACTGTGAAGCCCACATGCTTCACACCAGTTGCACCTGACGACACGTCGCGGACAATGACGTCAACTTTATAGGTTCCTGGAGCAAGAGCTACTGCCTTTTGATAAGCAGATTTGCGGTCTTTCGCCTCAGTCAGTTCCTCTGTGGTCGCCGTGGTAATAACTGGATCTTCAAAAATACCGGCTCGCCTACCGGCCACCGAAGTAATCCTTCCAAAAATATTAATTCGCGCTTGTTGCAGTCCGCCACTATCCTGGAACACCAGATCCTTGTTTTCAGTTTGAATCGTGAACGCGGTAATTACGCGCTCGTCTGACTGGCGGAAATAGTCGACACGAATATCGAAATTCAGCGGATTCTCTTCAATCACGCCAGTGTTAACTGCCGTTGCCAGATCGTTAAACTTTACCTGTGGCGGACGACTTAGATCGGCCAGCAATTGGAGGCGCGAAAACGGACTGTCTTGTTCGCGTTGATAGTTTTGTGACCCAACAGAGCCAAGCCCGGAGATTCGATCTCCTTTGCTGGACAGCCCTAGTTGTTCTGACAGAGTTAACCCTGCACCGGGAATATTGAGCATCGCGTCTTTCTCATTCGGGTTGCGAGCAATGCGATACTCGCCGCTGCCGGTGGGATCGACAAACTCAATTTCGACGCCGGAGCCTACGCCCGGAAGGTAACGATAGAACCAGGTTTCAAACGGATACGTTGACGTGTTGCCACCGCCTTCGTATGACGGGCGGTCGTAACTGCCGCCCATCGGATGAGTTTCCCGCTCATCCGGCTTTCCATACATAATCCAGATTCGGCCACGATCGGTTTTCCAACCAGGTATACCCGAGGCGAAGTGCTCATTGGCATAGGCGATGCGCTCGTAATATTCCTCTTTGAATTCGTTTTCATCAGTATCGGGGTCAGGATCGCGTCTGCGCCAGAATTCCTCAATGAATTTTTCGCGCTCGTCATCCGTCTGTAGTTTCTTGAAAGCCTTCCGCTCTTCGACCGTAATGACGTAAGTGACATCTTTCTCCAACCAGTCTTTATAAGCCTTCTTCAGCTCGGGCTTCACATTGCGAGGCTTTTCCATCGGATCCTGGCTTTGCCGGGTGGGGTCTTGAGCAAACCCAGGTAGGCTGGCACCGATTATTACAAGAGTGAAAATGGTCAGTCGAAAAGCGGCGATCTGGTAAGACATAACTAAACTCCTATTAACACTCCTAAAAACGTTTTTCTGAAACTCGAACAAGGACCAGCAATGGGTCGGCACGATGCGGAAGAAAAGATTCTAAAGTCTCGTCGCGAACACAGTCAAGATGCCGAAAATGCGCCCCTTCGTTGCCTTTTCGGCACACATTCGTCGTCGAAATATCCTCTTCAATGCCACAGGGGAGCAAAAGCCTAACAGTCTGGAATCAAAAGGCAGTTCGGGGCCGGCTAAAAATCCAGGCTACGAAGATCGACACTATATAAAGAACAATCATCGGCGCAGCGAACAGCAGCATGTTGGGAATATCGTTAGTAGGCGAAAGAACAGCTGCGGCAATCAAAATAACTATCAGTGCGGTTTTCCAAATCCGAATCAAGTACCTTGCCGTGATGAGCCCTATCCGGGCCAGTACATAAGTGATGGCGGGCATCTGAAATACGACGCCCATGCCTAACATGACTATGATGATGAAATCAAAATAGTCATCCGCTTTCAACAGGAGCCTGAAGTCCTGTCCCAACCCGAGCAGATATTTTGCCGCCGGAGGGAAAATTATCTTATAGGCAAACATTGCGCCCAGCACAAACGAGATCGAGGACAGGGCAATGAAGGGCGTGACGTAAGCGCGTTCGTGAGGATACAAACCGGGTGAGACAAAACCCCATATTTGCCATAACAGAAAAGGAACGGACAGACAGATCGCCGCGTAGAGTGAGACCTTGACGTAAAGCGAAAATGGCTCAATCGCGCTCGTGACGATTAACTTGTCGCTAATACCTGAATATGCCTCGGGCAGTGCTTTGAAATCGATAGGAAGGAGAACGCCTTTTGGGATGATCGTGTTACCCGCATACAGCGGTTCGTCTGTAAACAGTGCCATTTGTCCTTGAGCATCTTTGGCAGCCCTGGCCATGACGGAGGCGCCGCCAGGAATCACGCTCGTACCCAGCTTTGTCTCTTCGGCAAAAATGTAACGTCCGACGTCGTTTTCCTTAATCGAAGTCAATGGCAGGATCTTCTCGTTACCGGTCAGTCCTTTAATCGGTAGCTGGCGTCTTTGAGCCTCGGCAAGGGCGTGCTCCACGGGAACAGCGAGAAACCTATAAATGCGATCGGAAAGAAACCAACAAACTGTGGCTGCGAGAAATACAAATATGATTGAACGGATCAGACGGCTTCGCAGTTCGTCCAGATGCTCCAGAAAGGACATCTGACCGCCGAGTTCTTCTTCATTGCCCTTCCCCGCTACAAGGCTTCTAAGGAATGTTGACATTACTCTTCTGTGAGTCTCACTAACTTCACAACCAATCGCGCTTTCGCGAGGGCTCAGCCTGGTCAGTTACCATTTCAGAATCAATATCACCGGAAGACAGCGCAGTCTCGGGTGAAGAATCGAGTGCGTCTGACTTCACGGGTTGATGTGGTATCACTCCGTCGGGTGCGATCGCTTCAACGGAGGGCGAGTGCGGAAATTGACCCAATGTCTCGCTTCCTGGTAGTGAGCTTTCTTTAGGCGGCGCCACGCGGTCAACAGTACTGTTCAGATCGAATTCTTCAAGGCTGACCTCACGGTTCCATGTAGCTTTGAAGTCGTCGGAGGCGCGGCGGAACTCCGCAAGATTTTTACCGAGCGAGCGGCTGATTTGTGGCAGCTTGCGCGGGCCGAAAAATACCAGCGCCATCACTAATATGAAGAGCAACTCGGTACTGCCAAGCGACTCGAGGATCAGTAAAACCACTTTCTACAAACACCTTTCGGCTCTTTCAAAAGAAGCCAGTACGTGGATGACGATTGTAACCTGCCGTCTGACAAAGCAGAAGTTGCTTTATCACGGGAACAATCGGCCGCGGTAATGGCTTGGCGGGTTTCGTTGAACCTCCCCTTGACACCTGTTAAGCGCGTCGCGCAACCTTTCGAATTATCGGCACAGTCTCATGTCCGTGACGGAGAGCCTTGCAGGCTCTTCGAGAAAGCCTTTTATGGCAGCTTCAGTTGAAAAAGACGCATCGGCAACATCGCCCGCCGTCCCCGCCGGATCTCTCCAGCGACTGGCCGAAGTGGCAGAGACTATTGCGTCCACGACTAAGAAACTCGAAAAAACTGCGCTCCTCGGAAATTACCTCAAGCAGCTTGAGGATGTCGACCTGGGGCGCGCGGCTCGTTTCGCATCCGGACACCAATTCGCTTCAAATGATGCTCGAACTACCAATGTCGGAGGCAGCATAATTACCTCCGCTTTGTCTGAAGCTACAGGTTTTAGTATCGATGATCTTCAGCCGATTTACGTGCGTCTCGGAGACGCCGGCGAGGCGGCGCATGAAGCTGTTGAAGAAACGAAGCAGTTCCGTCAGGCAACAATCAGTCTTGCCGAAACAGAATCAATCATCACTCGATTAAGTGAAACCCGCGGCATTAAGAATAAGGTTAGCTTGTTGGGGGCAGTATTGAGTCATGCCACACCACTTGAGGCAAAGTATCTAATTAAATTGCTGGCGGGGGATCTGCGAATTGGTCTTCGCGAAGGTCTCGTGGAAGATGCGATTGCACGCGCTTTTGATCAACCTCTATCTCGGGTGGCCCAGACAAATATGCTTCTCGGTGACATCGGTGAAACCGCAATACGCGCGCGCGCGAACGATATACAAGACGTCAACATGCGTTTATTTCACCCAATCAAATTCATGCTCGCTACTCCGGCGGCAGATCTCGCCGACATCGCGCGAACCATGCCCGACGAATTTTTCGTCGAGGACAAGTTCGACGGAATTCGCGCGCAAGCACATACAAAAGACGGGCGAGTGGCGATTTACTCGCGCACGATGGATGAGATAACACATCGCTTTCCTGAGCTTGCCTTACCGCTCCAGAACCTCGACCGGGACGCAGTGATCGACGGGGAAATTGTACCGGCTCGCGGTGATCGAATCCTGGCGTTTAGCGAACTGCAAAAGCGTTTAGGCAGAAAGACGATCGGTGAAGACTTGCTAACGGAAGTTCCGGTCATCCTCGTAGCCTACGATCTCTTGTACGCCGGCGGACGAGTGCTAACCGATGAATCTCTCGAAGAGCGCCGCAAGATTTTGGAAGAGTTAATCCCAGCTGACGGCACCGTTCGAGTGTCTCACGCCAAAAGATTCAAGGAAGTTGCCGCTCTCGACGACGAATTCCAACAGGCCCGCATTCGGGGAAACGAAGGCTTAATGATCAAGAGTCCGGCGTCCCTTTATAAACCGGGAAGGCGTGGGCGCGAGTGGTTGAAATTAAAGCGGGCGATTGCGACTCTTGATGTCGTTGTCACTGCCGTGGAGGTGGGTCACGGAAAGCGCAGGAATCTGCTTTCCGACTACACATTTGCCATTCGCCGATCTGAAGAAGATGACGAGCTACTAAACATTGGAAAGGCCTATTCGGGACTAACGGACGCTGAACTCACAGAGATGACGGGTTGGTTCACGCGGCACACAATCCGAGAATTCGCACATGGGAGGGTCCGGTTGGTTGAACCGCGTATAGTCATTGAGGTCACGTTTGATCGCGTCCAGCAATCAAAGCGGCATAAGAGCGGTTATGCCCTCCGATTTCCAAGAATTCTGCGTTTGCGGCCAGATAAGAAGCCCGGCGAAATAGATACTCTGGAGACGGTCCAGCGGCTTGTGGCAGCAAACGCGAATTAAAGCTTTCCCACATACGTGCCTGTGGCCCGCAAAATGGGACCCGGCGCACCCCTATTCAGATCCATTTCTCAGGATTTCGGTCAATTCGCTCTTGCGTCCATTGCCGTATGAAGGTAGCATGCGCCCTGACACAGGCCCCCTTGCCGAGCTTTCGACGCGTATGCCGCTGCAATCACACGACTTTAGACAGCGGTGACCAGTCACGGCAAACTTGAAATCACTGATTTGTAGGTGCGCAGCCGCTGGTTGCTAAAGCAACCAGATTAGAGCCAAAAGGACATCTGCAAATCCTGGCGGGAAACCAACATCGCCCGGTGCGGATGACGGGGCTCCGGGAGTTTGGATATCGCCAGGTGCAGTGGACGTCGAAGCTGGTGGCCCGCCAGGGCATGGCGCGCCCGGGCTGCTAATTTCGCCGGCATATGCTGGAACGCTAAGGGCTAAACCAACAATAGCCGCCGAGCAAATGGCTTTCACGGATTTCATCGTTATCTCCTATCAGGTTTTTCGGATTGGCAAAGGGGCAGTTGATCACGAAGCTGAGAGCCAACTGCAAGGTCTTAACGAGGCGCATAATAGCTGCCTGCTAAGGCTCTTGCAAGGTTTCTTGCAGATAATAAAGAGGTGACCTCACATGAAAATCGACTCCGCGGTTTTACCACAACAGAATACGTCTTCCAGCCTGAGCGAACGGGCGCAATTGTACTGCTCGCGCGCAAAAGAGCTTGAGGAGGCGGGAGAATTCGAAGAGGCGCGTAGCGCGCTCACCGAATTCTGGCAGCGCATCGGTGACCGTCCGCGGGTTGACGGTCTAAATCCTATAGCGCGAGCCGAGGTGTTTCTGCGAGCCGGCGCTCTTTCGGGTTGGATCGGCAGTGCCCGCCAAATAACAGGTGCTCAAGAGATCGCCAAGGATCTGATTTCGGAAGCAGGTCGAATTTTTGAAGAAGCCTCTCTTAGTGAACGGGTCGCGGAAGCTCGCGTCGATCTGGCAATTTGTTACTGGCGCGAAGGAGCATTTGATGAGGCCCGCGTAAGTCTGGACGCCGCCCTAACTCAACTCGGCAATATTCAAAGCGAGCAGCGGCTACGTGCTTTGCTAAATAGAGCGATCGTCGAAAAAGTCTGCAAACAGTATGAAGCTGCCCTCGAAACTCATCGAGAAGCCGCGTCGTTATTTGAGGCCAGCAGCAACAATACTCTGAAGGGAAAATTCCATAATGAGTATGCGACGGTACTCAAGAACGTCGGCCTGGCGGGCAATAGAGAAGACTATATCGACCATGCGCTCGTGGAGTACTCGGCTGCGAGCTTTCATGCTGAGCAGGCAGGAAATAAACGCTTCCTCGCCCTGGTTGAGAACAACGTTGGTTACCTGTTTCTTCAATTAGGCCGGCTGCGCGAAGCTCAGGAACATCTGGATCTCGCACGTTCTCTTTTCACATCGCTGAAGGACAAGGGAATGGTCGCCCAGGTGGATGATTCGCGTGCCCGCGTCTTCATCGCCGAGGGTCAACTTACAAAAGCAGAATCGCTCGCGCGTTCCTCCGTTCGTGCCCTCGAAGAGGGCGATGAACTCTCCCTACTTGCGGAAGCACTGACGACTCATGGAACAGTTATCGCTCGTTTGGGTAACTTTTCCAAAGCTCGTGCCACGCTGGAAAAGGCCATTCGCACAGCGCACAATGCCGGCGATCCCGAAAGCGGAGGAGTCGCTTCGCTCGCCATGGTTGAGGAACTGACAGGACACCTTCCATTCAGCGATTTGCTTGCCTACTACCGCGCGGCAGAATCGGAATTGGAGAACTCTCAGCATCCGGGAATAAAAACCCGGCTCGGCACGTGTGCCCGACTTCTTTTGGCAACCCGATCTGCTGGAGCTGATGATCGCGCCGTCGAGTCGTTTCAATCGAAGTTAAGGCCAAGTCAACAAGTCTCCCCAGCGTTGATGGGCTCAAGCGGTTACTCAACGGCCTCTTCACTTGAAGAACAGGTCCTTCATTTCGAGGGCGCCTTGATTAAGCAGGCACTCGAAAGTTCTGATGGAAGTGTCACCCGCGCCGCGCGCATGCTCGGCATCACACACCAGGGGCTCGCCTTCATTCTCAATGGCCGACAAAAGGATTTGCTGACCGCTCGAAGACCTGTGAAGCGCCGCAGGCGAAGTATTATGCGTGGTCACTAAACCGCTCCGCCTACAGCCACTATCTGCCAGTTATCTCTTCTACCTGCAGCACACTTGAGGGCAACGTCGTTGTCGTGTTTGTGCTCTAAGTGTAACTTCAAATATCAGCAGTCTCCACCAGGCCAACCT
>JALYTI010000521.1 GCA_030854375.1 Acidobacteriota bacterium
CAATGTGGTTTATGCAATTTTGGAAGCGAAAGATGGAACACTCTATCGCTCGGATGATCGTGGGGACACGTTTAAGCAGGTCTCAAAGAACACGTCAATCGTATCGCGAGGGTTTTATTACACACGTGTACGAGTTGACCCCAACAACGAGAACCACATCTACGCAGTGGCCTCAACCTTGTATGAGTCAATCGATGGTGGCAAATCGTTTCGTTCGATAACCGGCAAGACTCACATCGACTATCACGCGGTCTGGCTGGACGCGAAAAACCCTAAGCGGATGTGGGTCGGCGAAGATGGAGGCATCGCAGTTACTTACGACGGTGGTGAGACCTGGGAACCTGTCTACAACATTCCCCTGGGCCAGTTCTATCAGATTCACGCCGACGATCGTCTGCCGTTTTATTACGTCATGGGCGGGTTGCAGGACAACGGCGCATGGACCGGGCCGAGTCGTACGCGCGAACCGGCCGGTATTCTCAACGATGATTGGCGGATGGTGAGTTTCGGTGATGGTTTCTACATCATTAACAATGCCGACGAACCGGAGCTTTATATTTCCGAGTCGCAGGGCGGAAACATTTTGCGCACTGATTTTCGCACGCGAGAGCAACAGCAGGTGAATCCCTGGGGACGCGGCAGCGGCGATGGGCCAGCCATCGGCGAGAAGTATCGCTTCAGCTGGAACTCGCCCGTACTGCTCTCGCCGCACGACAAGAACACGCTGTATTTTGGCGGAAATGTTGTTTTCAAATCGACAGACTTCGGCAAAACCTGGGAACAGATTAGCCCTGACCTGACGACTAACAATCCGGAAAAACAGAAAGACGCAGGCGGGCCCGTCGCTTTTGAGAACTCGACTGCTGAATACCATACGACAATAATCAGCCTCGCTGAATCGCCTGTGCAGAAGGGACAAATATGGGCCGGCACGGACGATGGAAATCTTCAGATGACAACCGATGGAGGAAAGAACTGGAGCAATATTGTTCGGAGTATTTCGGGCATAGCAGCCAACTCTCCCGTTTCTCATGTCGAGCCTTCGCGGGCAAGCGCGCAGATTGCCTATGTAGCGTTTGACCGCCACATGCTTGATGATTTTCGTCCCTACATTTTTAAGACTGGCGACGGTGGACGAACGTGGTCTGACATCGCCGGTAATCTGCCGTCAAAGGCTTACGTGCAAGTGGTTCGCGAGGATCCCAAAAACCCCAGCCTGCTCTACGCGGGCACGGAGATTGGCCTGTTCGCTTCCTACACCGGCGGCCGGGATTGGATCAGGCCCAATCTAAAAAACCTGCCGAATGTTTCGGTGCACGATATTTTGGTTCATCCACGCGAAAATGATCTTATTCTCGCCACACACGGTCGCAGCGTTTGGATCTTTGATGATGCCGCGCCAATTCAGCAGATGTCTGCGGCAATCCTGAGCAGCGATGCGCACCTGTTTCCAATTCGTCCCGCGCTCCGTTTCGCTACGCGTTTCACTCGTTACGGAATTGGCGACAAGGCGTTTACTGGTCCAAACCCGCCTTATGGGGCATTGATAACTTATTACTTGAAAACCAAGCCGGACGATAAGGCAACTTTCAAGATTCAGATTCTCGATCAAAGCGGGAAACTTGTGCAGGAACTCGAAAAGCCTGCGAAGGAGAAAGGTTTGAACCGCGCGAGCTGGAATCTGAGGTATGGTGGCGCGGAAGTGCGGCTTCCTCCCACCGAAGAGGAAACAGCTTTCGCTGGTCCCCCACGTGGACCACATGTATTGCCCGGGAATTACACAGTTAAGCTGATAGTTGGTGACAAGTCCTACGAGGCGCCGGTTGAGGTGCGTTTGGATCCAACGATCAATGTTTCGCTTGCGGATTTGCAAGCCCAACTGGATTTGCAGGTGAAACTTCGTGACATGCAATCCGCCGCTAACGGCGCGCTGCGTTTTCTCGACAGCATCGAGGAGCAACTTAAGCACACGCAGACTACAGTGAAGACGCTCAATAAAGAACCGGATAAAGAGCTCATGAAGGCCTTAGAAGATTATGTAAAGCAAGTCAATACGCTCCAGGATCGGCTGGCGCGACGCACGGAGGGATTGGGGCGTGCCGGCAAGGCCCAGGTAGTGAACAGGATTGGAGACATTTTCTTTGCGATGGACGGTACCAATGCGGCGCCCACTCCCTACCAACGCCAGTACTTTCAGGAGATACAGCCGGAGTTTCGGGACCGCATGGCCGAGCTTAATCGATTTATCAGGGAGACAGTGCCTCAATGGAACGAGAAGCTGCGCGCCTGGAATGTGCCAACCCTGACGACGCGAGCCCCGGTTGAGTTCTGATAACAGCCTGCTACCGAAAGACTCAGCGGGGGCAGGCCCCCTTCCTCACCTGAGAGACTTCCAAGTTGTCTGATTATTATTCTTGCATGGAGGCTTCTCAGGGAGTATTTCTTCTACTTGAAGCTCCCAAGCTGGAACTGGACCATCCAAGTGAAAGAGTCTCAAGGTTAGGAAGGGTGGTTTACCCCCGCTGATCGGTTGGCAATCAGACTTCAATGAGCATAGCAATGTTTTCGCGGACGCTTGGAATTGTTTTACTTGTTTCCCTGGTTCTCAGTGTGGTTGCGGCTCAGGAGCCGCCTATTGAAACCGGCCCGTTTCGCCCACCGGATCTTGTCGAGATCATCAAACTGGATCCGACAATTAAGCTCGACATTCGTTACGCGACGAAAAATAACTTTCTTGGCAAAGCTGTCTATAAGCAACCGCGCGCCTTCCTCCAGCGTCCCGCCGCGGAAGCGTTGGTCCGGGTCAACCAAACTC
>JALYTI010000522.1 GCA_030854375.1 Acidobacteriota bacterium
TCGAGCTCCACTCTCAATCCCGTTTTTTCCATCACTTCAGCGTGGAGGTCTTGACGAACTGTCGCTGGAAGATATCTGGAAGCAATCACCCTGTCACTTTGCCTGTTAACTAAGCCCGGTATCGCGATTCCGACGGCACCGATATTGATCGTGCTCTGGCGTAAATCGTTGACCACCTGTGTCACTTGAGCGACCAGGCCTTCGGGTTGCACCGGAGCTTCGCGGCGTTCTCCTATAATTCCGTCCCCGCTTACTGTCGCGGCGCGGAGCTTCAACCAGGAAAGATCGATCCCGATAAAACTCGACTCGGCTTTAGCAGACATCCGTATCTAAAATCCTTCCGACTACTAGTTAACATTGCCGACAAGCGAAGCATAATCGAGGGTAGTAGAGCTGTCAAACAGGTCTTTCTGCGTGTAGAATGACTGCCCACACTTGAGGTTCATAAAAGGATTTGCCTATTGAAGTTCAATTCGCTTTTATGCAGATACGCTCGATACTATTGCCAACGGACTTCAGCGATTGCGGTAACTACGCACTCGGGTATGCCGCCTCGTTGGCGCGGACATTTGGCGCGTCAATAATTTGTGTTCACGTTATCGAGCCTATGGTGCCGACCGTGGGCTACTCGGGCATGACCGAGCCATTGCCAATCGCGGACATCACTGATCAGTTGGAGGACTCAGCGGAGCGTGAACTGCCGAAACTTGCGGAATGTGAAGAGTGTGCCGGGCTGCAGATTGAGGAAGTGATCGCTCACGGCGAAGCAGCGTCCGAGATCGTGCGACTTGCAAAAGATAGAAATGTAGACTTGATCGTCGTTTCATCACACGGGCGGACAGGATTGGGTCGAATACTATTTGGCTCGACGGCTGAAGCGGTTGTGCGTCATGCATCGTGCCCTGTGCTCGTGGTCAAACCGTCGCAGGAAGAAGCGACCTAGTGAGCAGTGGGCAGTAGGCAGTGAGCAGTAACGAATTAGGCAATAAGTAACTGCACACTGCCTACTGCTCACTGCTCACTTTCCAAACATGCATCTCGATTTCCTTTACGACCTTCTCGGTCGCTATGGTATCTATGCCGTTTTCCTCCTCGTGATGATTGAGGGGGACATCACGCTTTTGCTGGCCGGCGTTCTGGCCCACAGTTACTTTTTTGGTGAACACAGTTTTGCATGGGTCCTTCTTGCGGGGACTCTGGGCGGCTCAGTCAGCGACAATATTGCCTACCTGTTGGGCCGCGAGTTTCGCAAGGGTGTTCGCGACATCCGCTTCTATCGTGCCGCCAAGCCACGAATGGAACGCTTGACGAACAAATTTGGGGGACTCTCGATCTTTCTTTCCAAATACATCTACGGACTGCGCTGGGCTTCGTGCATATTTTATGGCGTTGGCCGCATGCCTTATTTGCGCTTTATGCTACTGTCACTGGCAAGCTGTTTTTCGTGGGTACTGATTCTCAGCGGGGCCGGATATTTCTTTAGCGGCGCGGTAATCAGTATCCTTGGCGACTTCCAGCGATTAGGCAAGGTACTGTTAGTTATCGTCGTTGTCGGCATCGCCGGTTTTTATCTCGCAGAGAGGTTCTGGCTATCTTCGAAGGTGGAAGAGGCCGACCCCGAACGTTTGCAGGAGTTGGAGCAAGCGGCGCAGGAGAGGTTGCAAGACTTGAGGCAGGAATTTCAAGACCGCATTCCCTTCAAGCAGTCGCGTCGTGACGAACAGAAGAAACGGGCGCGCTCCAAGCGCCGCAAAGTCAGGAAACATTGAACTGCAAAGAAAAGAAGAGCCAGATTTTCCATTTATCATTTCTCAGTTGTCATTTTTCATTGAACCGTTAGCTGGTACTCGAGAGTTGTTATGAACAGCCGGCGAGGATTGCAATGACAAATAGAGACATGGAAAATTTTCTTCATTTCGCTGCCGTTTCTCATACGGAGTGTTTAGAAGCGGCACTTGTGCCGCGGGCGGCACGGCGGACAAGTCCGCTTTCTAAACGGGTCTTGTCTACTGCTCAATTCAAAAAAATAAGCGAACTAAAACTTGAAAGGCGATTGATAACCTGATTGCTAATTGAATCTTCCGCACCAACTCGCGTTGATCTTGCCGGCGGCACGATCGACATCTGGCCTCTATATCTTTTTCATCCTGGCGCTGCGACCGTGAATTTCGCCACGTCGCTTCGTGCTCATTGCCGCATTGAAACGCGCGACGACGGTCGCATCGTGCTCGAATCGCGAGATCGTAAGGTAGCCTTTGAAACTGAACTCGCGGCGCTGGAAGACCTTATTCGCGAAGAGCGTTTAGAGCTGATCTCAAAGTTGGTCCACTTCTTCAAGCCAACAACCGGATTTCATTTGACCGCAAACAGCGAAGCTCCGGCGGGCGCCGGCATGGGAGGATCGTCCGCCTTGGCTATCGCCTGCATCGGCGCCCTAAATCGCCTGGTGGAAAATCGCTACGACGAGCGGAAGTTCTTTACCATCGCTGCCAATATAGAAACCACTGTGATTCGAGTGCCGGCAGGTTTCCAGGATTATTATTCGGCTCTCTATGGCGCTGCCTCCTGCATACACTTTGGTCCAGAAGGTATTGCGCGAGAAGCACTGAAGATCGACGAAGCAAAACTCGAAAACCGAATCGCGATCTGCTACACGGGCGAGCCCCGCCTTTCGGGAACCAATAATTGGGACATTTTCAAGCGGCACATCGACGGCGACCCCGAACTGTTTGAACTCTTCGACGGCATTCGAGATTCCGCGCTGCGCATGCGTCAGGCGTTGTTAGCTGACGAGTGGGCACAGGTGAGCGAAAC
>JALYTI010000523.1 GCA_030854375.1 Acidobacteriota bacterium
GCGTACAATCCGGCGAGAGGCCAAGCATAACAGCGCTTCGTTCTTGACAATCGAAGGGGAGCTGCCGGGGTTGGTCCCTCGATCTTCCCACTTTTTCCGAACAAATCGAAAACCAAACCGGTGATCGGCGCGCTATTGCCCTGAACGGACGCAATCGTACTATCCGTGACATCTGGCAGTATGACTGCAGCACTGTCGGTACCGTTTCCCATCCAGACAAGCATCACCGGTCCGGCCTCTACATCCCAATTCGTCGTGCTCGCTGGGTTCGAGGGAAGTACTGATGGAAGTGATCCACGAGCAGAGTCGCCACGGCTTTCCCCACTTTCACGGCAGGAAAGGAGAACGACCAATAAACCGACAAGGAACAGACGCGAATGACCGGGAATCATTGAGTGGTTTAGCCGTCGCATTTTTCAGCATCGAGACTAATCATCCCAATTCTACGACACCTTGCGTATTTGAGCACGCCATTTAACGGTGTAGGTTCACTTCTGAGCCCCCATGGTGAGATTGATACCAATGGAATCAAGGACAGCGACGCTGAGCAATTCGCATCGCGAAGGTGACAATCCGAATATAGGCATCACCGCAACCGGAGACCTGAATCCTCCCCTGGCTCCTCTGCGGGAGCGTCTGAGCTGGGCGCTCTACGATTTTGCCAACACAGTGTTCTCGATGAATATCGCCACGCTGTACTTCTCCGCGTGGCTCGTCGGAGATCTTGGTCACTCGAATACCCTTTACGCGACTGTCAACGGAATCGCATCCGCTCTCGTGGTAGTATCGATCCCGGTTTTCGGAGCGATCTCGGATGCAACACAGCGACGAAAACCGTGGGTGGTCGGCTTTACCCTCATCGCGTGCATTTCGACGGTAGCGCTGGCGATTTTTGGCCAGACCGGACTTCCGCTCATAGGCGAGGGGGTCACAGGCATGGTTTCACGCGCGGCAATATCACCAGGGATCGCGTTATTCGGAGTGCTGACGACGTTTACACTCGCCAACTACGCATATCAAGGCGCGCAGCCGTTCTACAATGCGATGCTGCCCGAGCTCGCTCCAGTTGATCATCGCGGTCGCTTGTCGGGGATGGGCGCTGCATTCGGCTACGTCGGCTCAATAACCGGGGTCTTGCTGACCTTCCCATTCTTCACTGGCTCCTTGCCTCTAATCGGCGCGATCCCCGATCGCACGATCAGCTTTTTGAGAAGCATGGTTCCGTTTACCTCCCATGGTGGACGCGTTTCAACATTCGTCCCCACCGCAATGCTCTTCCTTCTGTTCTCCTTACCATTGTTTCTATTCTGTCGGGATCACAATGCCCTGCGTGGAAAGAGACACGTTCCATGGCGTGAAGCGTTCCGAGATGTTCGTCAAACGCTAAAGGAAGCGAAGAGATATCCTGGAACCGTGAGATTTATTCTTACTTCGTTCCTCTATCAGGACGCGATGGGAACGATCATCGCGAACATGGCGCTGTACGCAATCTTTGCGATGGGATTCGTCAAAGGATCCGAAGCAACGCTTTTCGTGATACTTACCATTCCCGCGGTAATCGGCAGTTACGGGATTGGTCGATTGGTGGATCGCTTCGGCCCAAAGCGGACTCTTTCGTGGGTTCTCGCTGGGTGGATTGTTCTTCTGGTTGCAATGATCGTAGCCCCGTCAAGAGCCGCCTTCTGGGTAGTGGGCGCCTGCATTGGCCTTATCTATGGCGGAGTTGCGACAGCGGAGAGGCCTCTGCTACTGAGCCTGGTTCCCGACGTCGAGGCTGGCCGATTCTTTAGTCTGATGGTGCTTTCTTCGCGAGCCGCCGCTGTAGTGGGCCCATTCATTTGGGCATTGGCGGTGGACGGTCTTACTTCTTCGATGGGAACTGGGTTCGCCTATCGTGCAGGTGTCGCTACCGTCGCACTCGGGATGACGCTTGCTCTTCTACTATTACGCGGGGTTCCCGACAATTTCAGCCGCCCGCCCGCGAGATGATTTATGGAGTCCTGAGGTGGATTACCGGAATTGCTTTGCACTGGTTTTACGCAGACATCCGGGTGGCAGGCGAGGAAATTCCGCTGAGAGGACCATTGCTGATCGCAGTCAACCACCAGAATGCTCTCGTTGATTCGCTGATTGTCGGTTGGGTCGTCCCCCGCAGGATCGCGATGACCGCCAAGGCCACTCTCACCAGTAATCCTCTGATAGCGTTTCTCTTCAGGATCCTGGATGTGGTACCGCTCCGAAGGGTTAGTGACGAAGCCGAGCGCTCGAGTGTTTCCCAAATTGACCCGGCACGTAACCGTGAAGCATTTCGCGAGATAATCAGCCTGCTTCGACGCAGTGGAGCAGTGCTCATTTTCCCGGAGGGGAAAAGTCACAACGAATTCGGATTGGAGCCGCTCAAAACCGGGTTGGCGAGGCTTGCACTCCAGGCCCGAGACGACGATGACATCAAAGGCATCCGGATTCTTCCCTTAGGGCTTGTCTTCGAGGACAAGGGCACGCCGGGCACGGCAATAGGTGCACGAATTGGAAAGACTATTGAAATGGACTCGTGGCCCGGCGCAGATCACGCAGCTCTGACTGCAGAGATTGCAAATCGCCTCCGCGCTGTGTCGGAAGCAGCCGGCCTGCCGCCGAAGGAATACGACTCCGGCGAACAGAACAAAGACTCCGTCAAGGAAAGATTGATTACTCTTGCCGCCTGGTGGGGCCGTCTCACGCATCAGACGCCAGTGCGAATCGCCAGGAGTATCGCAGTAAGCCGCAGCACCAATGCCGACGAGCCGGCAATGCTGACGATCCTTTTCGGTATC
>JALYTI010000524.1 GCA_030854375.1 Acidobacteriota bacterium
CCTGGTTGAACGCGCCAGGGGCCGGCGCGCCGCCAAACGCGGTGGGGCCCCACTCAGGTTGTCCTTGAGTAAAGTTGAGGGCATCGCGACACGCGACGACATTGACGTGATTCACCTTGATGAGGCCCTCGAAAGGCTCGAAGGCGTGGACCCTCAGAAGTGCCGGATCGTTGAGTTGCGATACTTTGGCGGATTGACGATTGAGGAGACTGCAGAGGTCCTCGGAGTTTCGCCGGCGAAAATCAAACGCGATTGGAGCATGGCGAGGGCCTGGCTGCGCCGTGAGATTAGCAACGAATAAGCATTTGCGATGAGACCCGAACGCTGGCGACAAGTTGAAGCATTGTTCCATTCCGCGCTCAAGCGCGAGGACAGCGAACGTGACGCGTTCCTCAATGAAGCGAGTCGGGGTGACGAGTCTTTGCGCCGCGAGGTCGAGTCGTTGATTGCCTCGCACGAGCGGGAGGGGAGCTTTCTTGATTCACCTGCTTATGCCGGTGCTGCGGAGCAATTGACGGGAGATCCGGCTGCAGCGCTCGTGGGGCGCACGATCAGTCACTATGAGGTGGTGGCCGCGATTGGCGCGGGCGGGATGGGCGAAGTCTACCTCGCTAAGGATTTGCAGTTGGGTCGCAAGGTCGCGCTTAAGCTACTGGCTTCTCGTTTCGCGCAGGATGAAGAGCGCTTACGCCGCTTTCAGCAAGAGGCGCGGACCGCATCCGCTTTGAATCACCCGAATATACTGACGATTTACGAGATCGGCCAGGTCGACTCAACGCCATTCATCGCCACTGAATACATCGAAGGCGAGACGTTGCGCAAGCGTATGTCGAGTGGGCGACTTGCGTTGCGTGATGCGCTTAACATTTCCATCCAGGTCGCCGCGGCCCTCTCTGCGGCTCACGCGGCCGGCATCGTACATCGTGATATCAAGCCGGAAAACTTGATGATGCGCAGTGACGGCTATGTAAAGGTGCTGGATTTTGGCATAGCCAAGTTGACGGAAAAGGGAATTACCGATTCAACAGGCGCAACCCTCCTCAACACGGATGCCGGTGTAGTGATGGGTACAGTTCACTACATGTCACCGGAGCAAGCGCGCGGCAAAAAGGTGGATGCGCGTACAGACGTCTGGAGCCTGTGTGTAGTTCTTTATGAGATGGTTACAGGGCACGTGCCATTCGCGGGTGAGACAGCGAATGACGTCATTTCGATGATCCTACAAACGGAGTCTGCGCCGCTCGCACGGTTTTCGCCGGAAGTTCCGGGTCAACTAGAAGAGATTGTGAAGAAGGCGCTACGCAAGGACAGAGAGGAACGCTATCACGTTGTCGACGACATGCTGCTCGATCTTAAGAATCTGCAGCAACGGTTGGAGTTCGAAGCTGAATTGGGACGTTCTGCTGAATCAGGCAAGAATCTGGCGAGCTCGCATTCAACATCAGGTCGCAGCGCAACTTCGAAAAAGCAGCGATCCGGCAAAGCGATTAGTTCTCTTGCAATATTGCCATTAACAATAACGAGCACGGATTCGGAAGCAGAATATCTCGCCGACGGCATTGCCGAAAGCATAATTAACAACCTCTCCCAACTTCCGAAGTTGAGAGTAATACCTCGCGCCACGGCATTTAGATATAAAGGACGAGAAGTGGACCCGCGAGAAGTTGGAAGTACGCTCAACGTACAGGCGATGCTCACGGGAAGGGTGGTTCAGAGGGGCGATAGCCTGAACATTCAGGTAGAACTGGTGGACATAGCAAATGATTCGCAGGTTTGGGGCGAACAATACCACCGAAAAATCTCAGACATCCTTGCAGTGCAGGATGAGATCTCGCAGGAAATATCGGAAAAGCTGCGGTTGCAGCTTACGCGGGAGCAAAAGAAGCAACTAGCCAAGCGCTATCCCGAGAATACGGAAGCCTATCAGCTCTATCTCAAAGGTCGGTATTTTTGGAACAAGCGAACGCCGGAAAACCTGCAAAAGGCCGTTACCTATTATCAGCAGGCGGTAGACGTTGATCCGAAATACGCACTTGCATACGCAGGGTTAGCCGATTGTTTCATGCTGCTGGGTTGGGTTGAGTTCGGCGTATCTCCTCCGCGAGAAGTTATGCCGAAAGCGAAGGCCGCCGCCCTGAAGGCACTCGAGCTCGACGATAGTGTTGCGGAAGCGCATACCTCTCTGGCCTTCATCATAGAGCGTTTCGACTGGGACTGGCCCGCTGCCGAAAAACAGTACAAGCGGGCTATCAAGCTCAACCCGAATTATTCGACGGCACATCATCTTTACGCCGGGCATCTGATCTGGACGGGTCGGATTAACGAAGGGATTGCAGAGGCGGAAAAAGCTCGCGACCTCAATCCACTTTCGCCGATGGAGATCACAGAGCTGGGCTGGATGCTTTATTTCTCGCGCCAGTACGACCGGGCCATCAAGCAGTTTCAGCAAACACTTGAACTGGATCCGAGTTTTAGGTCAGCTCACCTTGGATTAGGATTAGCCTATGTTCAAAAGTTAATGTTCAGGGGGGCCGCCGAGTTACAAAACGTTATCAGCCGCTCAGTGTTAGGGCTAGCTCTGGCTCATGTACAGAAGCGAATATTCCGGGAGGCGATTGCGGAGTTTCAGAAGGCTATGGCCCTTTCAGAACACAGGGCGGTGAGAATAAGTCTAAAGGGATTGATTCATATATTGTCAGGAGAAAGAAAAGAAGCAATTAAGGTCATAGAAGAACTGAGAAAACTGTCCGAGAAAGGGTACGTTTCAGCTTATTACTCGGTAGTGCTCTACCTGGCTCTCGGCGAAAAGGAAC
>JALYTI010000525.1 GCA_030854375.1 Acidobacteriota bacterium
GGCATAAACTCCGTCGCAACTTCAGTATCTAACCTGGCATCGCGGTTCCGGCCTTTGCTGTTGCCACACTCGTGGTTTCATCACGGCTCCTCGCAGGAGCCCCCACCGGCCTTTGCACATTTCTATGGCCTGGCTGTCTTGCAATTCCGATCTTGTGTTTCAACGGCACGGATCCGGGCAAAGCTTCAGGCGAAGGGGAAACCATTGAAGTTGGAGCTGGCGAACCTGTATTTACTTTCGCAAATTCCGGTGGGCTGGATAAATTTTGAGATGGGGGCATCAAACGGAAACGTACAACGACCATTCCAAAAACAAGCACGAGGAGTGCGGCTACGGCAGCGACTAAATAGGTTCGATTGTTCGTCGCCCTCGAACTCTTTTCCCATGTTCCACGGTTCCGGAAAGCTGCCATCAGCTCCTCTTCGAGGCGCCCCGACGCTTTCATTGATCTCATCTTTGTTGCCAACGTGCGCAGTTCCACGGTAAGCATGCGTTCTCGTTTTAACCTCAGAGCGCACACTTCGCACTCGGCGCCGTGTGTGAGGGCCTGCTCGCGTGATCCGGTCTCCATCATTTCGTCACGCGCGAGCTCGTTGATGAAATCTTCAAAAGCTTGACAGTTCATGCGAAACACCTCGCAGTTTTCACTTCAGTTGAAGCCGCTTCTTCCTTGTTTGCCGGTTGCAGCTTCTCGATCAACAGTGCTCGGGCTCTGTGCAACCTTGAACGGACAGTTCCGACAGCGCAGCCAAGGATTTCCGCGGTTTCCACGTAACTCATTTCCTCTAATTCGCAAAGGACGATTACCTCGCGATAATGGTCCGGTAGAGTCAAGATGGCCCTTCTCACCGCGACGATGGTTTCGTTTCGTGAAAGATCTTCGAGCGGCCCTGAAATCGTATTTGTCGGAGCATCGTCGTCGCCGGCGCCGGCCTCGAGGGGGACGAAGTAACGCTCTCGTTGAAAACGGCGCAATAGTTGATTGCGGGCGATGCCATAAAGAAAAGCGCTTAGGGAGCCGCGAGCTGGATCGAAAGCCTCGCTCTCACGAATCAATACGAGAAACACTTCCTGCGTAACGTCCTCGGCCATGGCCTGAGAACCGCACATCTGCAGCGCGAAACGATAGATTCCTCCCTGACGCCGGTGGTATAGCAAGGCAAAGGCGCTTTCATCTCCGGCCTGCATAGACTGGAGTAACTCACGGTCAGATAGGTTTTCTTTTGCGCTCATTGCAGAACCGATTGTCCGGTGTCAGTCTTAATTCGCGCGAGCACGACTTAAAGTTCCAAATTGTGCGCAGAAAGAAAGTTCGCCCGCAACATTAGCCGGATCGGTAGGGGGCAGTTTCATTGAAAGTGTCGGATAAACTCTAGGAACCTCTGATTATATATCTTCGCCGCATAGCGGCTGTGTGAATGTAGCGCCGGCGTTTTAACGCCGGGATCAGGATCATTGTGTTCTAGTCGCGTGGCGACGATTGAGGCTAGCTCCAGGTTCAGGCGTCGCTACGCGACCCCTCGTTGACTTTTTCCCGGCCTTGAAAAGGCCGGGCTGAATTCAAACCGACGCTACCCGTCGCACGTACTTATTCAGAAGTTCCTTTAGCCGGTGCCCGACGACAAGCTAAAGCTTATCGACATCAAACTGACTCATTAACGGGATGCAGATGGCGGCATTGCCGGAACATTGGCGAATTGGGATGGTCCGATTGCTGCCGCGCATACGGGCAAGAGCGTGGGTGGGATTGGATAAATCGCGAGAATTAAGTGGGAAATCAACGGGCGACTGTCAATCCTGGGCCTGGGCCTGTCTGCTCTTCTGAAGTTGGCACCATTTTTTAAGCATTAATACCTTCTGATCGAACGAATCTCCACCGCCAGCATTCCGCTGCATTTGCTGCATTGAGATCTTTCCGTTCAGAATCGAAAGAGCAAAATTCGCAAGAGGCTTCGCCGCCACATAGCTATCAATGACGTCATCGGGAGTGGGCGACCAAATTATTTCGTAAAGGTAGACCGAGCCATCGCGTCCGGACGCGTCCCGCATTTTGGTGAGTTCGTTTCCAGCGCTGCTGGGGTCGTTCACCTGAAGATAAACCAAACCCAGGTTAAAAAAAGCATCAGCTAACCATTGACCTGAGCCGTTCTGGTAGTATCGATCGGTATACTTCTTATATTCATTTGCCGCCAACTGAAGCAATTTGCGGTCGTCCTTCTGCTGTCTCCGCAGCTGGATGTAATACTTCCGTTGATAGTAACTAGCCAGGAAATACTGGGCCTGTTCTGCTTGTTTGGAGCCTGCGTACCTCGTGATCACCAGATTAAACTGCCGGGCCGCCTGGTCTGAAATATCGTCGTTGTTGTAATAATAGATCCCAAGCGAAAGGCATTGATCGGCCGTTGTGCAGCGGGGCGGCGGCACTATTTTGCCGAGCGTAAGGCCCGAGCCCAAAACCGAGCAACTAAGTATGAATAAAAGAAGCCACAGCCTGACTCCAGCAGTCACCTGCCATGGGTTGGATTGACGCATAATTAGTTCTCCCTAAGTGCCTCCCGAACCCGCAGTGGCGGGCTTCGGAACCTGGGTGGTGGCAGTCTTATCGAGCCCAAAGAATTTGCGCAGGACCGGCGTTCCCATTACCGTCGCGACCATACTCAAAACGAAAAGCATGAAAGGCTTGTCGTACGACGCGTGAATCTTAAAGGCCTCCAAACTGATATTCAGCTCACCTTGCAAGGCCAGCATCGAAACGATTAGACCAATGATCACGGTGGTAGCTAGAGCAAATCCTTTGCGCATTCCCTGGCC
>JALYTI010000526.1 GCA_030854375.1 Acidobacteriota bacterium
CGGTTTTATACCGTCGCTCTTTTTCTTTTTGATTATCTTGATCGAGGGAGACTTCCCTTCACCACCTGCTTGTTTATTCTTTCCGCGTTGCTTTGAAGCTCCCGAAGCGTAGGATTTTGGCTGCGCAGAAGCGGGTTGGACCATAGCTTTTCCGTTGGACAGTTCTTCAGAACCTCTGCCGTTTTGGTTAACAAGCGGAAGCTCACCGGATGTGCCTCGCGATGCCTTCCAGTCGTGATACTGGGTGTAGTTGCCGTCGTAATGCTCCGCGAGTCCCTCGCCATTCAGCGCCAGAATTTGAGTAGCAATGCGATCGAGGAAATAACGATCGTGACTGATGGTGAGTATTGTTCCTTCGTAAGCATCGAGAGCTTCTTCCAGGGCCTCGCGCGAAGGAATATCCAGATGATTTGTCGGCTCATCAAGCACCAGCACGTTAACGCGCGAATAGATCAGCTTGGCCAACGCCAATCGTCCCTTCTCTCCTCCGGACAAATCGCGAACATGTTTGTAAACGTCGTCGCCTCTAAAGAGGAACTTTGCCAGAAACGAACGTAACTCGCCCGCAGTAGCACTGGAAGGAGCAACCCGGCGTAACTCCATTATGATCTCGTTGCGGTCGTCAAGGTCATCGAGTTGCTGTGCGTAGTAGCCAACCTCGACTTTGGTGCCCCAGCGAATTTCGCCAGACAGCGGCGGAGTCTTTTTTAGAATTGTCTTTAAGAAAGTAGTCTTGCCCGACCCGTTGGGACCAATTATGCCGAGACATTCCCCACGCCGAAGAATAAATGAAATGTCGCGCGCCAGGATCTTGTCCCCGTAGCCAATCGCGGCTTCTTCAATGCTTAGAACGTGGTTTCCGGTTCGCTCGATCTTCTGCAAACGAAAATCGCCCGACGACTGGTCCGCTCGCACCGCGTCAACCCGATCCAATTTTTGCAACATTGTTCGACGCGACTTTGCCTGTTTAGTTTTTTGCCCTGCAAGGTTTCGGCGGATAAATTCTTCCGTCTTTGCGATCAACTGCTGCTGGTTGTCGTAGGCACGTTGCTGCGCTTCTCGCCGTTCGTCGCGTTCAACCAGGTAGTCAGAATAGTTTCCCGTGTAACTCGAGGCGCGCCCATTCTCCAGCTCGATGATCCGCTTGCATGCCCGGTCCAGAAAGTAGCGGTCGTGGCTGATGACCACGTACGCCGATGAGTAGGTTTGCAGGAATTCCTCAAGCCACTCGACCGCCGTCACATCCAAATGGTTTGTTGGCTCATCAAGCAAAAGCACGTCGGGCTCGGCAAGTAACAAGCGAACAAGGCCGAGCCGATTTTGCTGTCCGCCGGAAAGCTTTTCAGTTTCCAGTGACCAGCTCTCCCGATCGAAACCCAGCCCCTGCAAAATGGCTTCGGCTTTGGCCGCATATTCAAATCCACCCTCGCGCTCAAACTGATGCTGAAGATCACTGTAACGTTCCAACACCTTCTCAAGATCAACATCGACTTCGGCCATTCGGTGTTCGAGCTCATGCATCTCGTGCTCGATCTGCTGCAGATGACCGAACGCGGAAAGTGCAGACTCGTGCACAGTCGACCCAGCCTCGAAGTGGATGTGTTGCGCCAACAGGCCAAGGCGTGTGCCGCGCGCGCGTATGACCTCGCCTCGGTCCGCAGTCTCTTCCCCATTTACCAGACGAAAGATTGTTGTCTTGCCGGCGCCATTGCGTCCTACGAGCCCAATGTGTTCGCCGGGATTTACTTGTAGAGAGGCGCCGCGCAAGACATCCTGCGTGCCGTAAGACTTGTGTACTTCTGAGAGGCGAAACAACATTTGAAATACTGGGCCTGGCGAACCCGGCCGTCACCGCTTCTTGTAACCAAAAACTGAAAGCGGTGACAAGTCACGACACTCCAAAATGAAAGCGGGTGCGGAGCGTGATTGCCTCCTGCACCCGCGCGACCTTGTAACAAAACTTAGGGCTTCGTTGAAGCAGTAGCTTTCGGGCTTGCTGCCGTTGAAGGAGGCGACGCAGCCGAAGCCGGGGAGGCGGTTGCTTGCGGAGTAGCCGAAGGAATGCTCGACGCCGGAGACGCGACAGCACCCGGTGACGCCGGGCGCAGACCCAGATTGCCAGGGTTGTTAAGCATCGTGCTCGCGAGATTGTTTACGATCTTGGCTTCATTCATCGCCGCCTCGAGCAAGGCCGCGTTAAGAATATCTTTCCGCTGATTTATCAAGGCCTGCGTAATTTGCTGGCGGACGCCGGGGCTTTCCAGCGTAAGATTCTCGGTCTGCAAGCGTTTCTCTTCGAGTTTGAATACATACCACTTACCGGAATTGAATCGAATGGGCTCGGTCGTATCGCCGGGTTGCATGCCAAACAACCGGGTCACCAATTCAGGTGCAAAACCGTTTTGCTTCAAATCATCTTCAGTCGCAAAACCAACGTCACCGCCTCTGCCAACGCTACCGACGTCTTCAGTCTTAGCCCGGGCCACGGTGGCGAAATCTGCACCCGCCTTCAGTTGCTGAGAAATGTTATCGATTTTGAGTTTCGCCTCGGCGTCGTTTTTCGCGTCATTTTGCACACCCTGCGCCGAGTTATCGGCAGGATCCGCAACGATCATCGCCAGGGCAACTCCACGCGAACTTACGAATCTCTCTCGATTGCTGTTGTAGAAGTCTTCAACTTCTTTATCGTTCACGGTAATCTTGGAGCTGTACTTGTCCTGAAGTTTCTTAATGGCAATGTCTTTTCTCGCTTCTTCTCGCAAGGATTCCATTGTCAAATTCTGCGCTGCCAAACTCTTCTGAAAG
>JALYTI010000078.1 GCA_030854375.1 Acidobacteriota bacterium
CTGCGATACGCCAGGCAGGCACAAACGCCGACGCTCTTCATTCACGGGGAACAGGATAACGACGTTCACATCACGCAGGCAGAAGAGATGTACACATCACTGAAGCGGCGGGGGGTTGAGACTGTGTTATTGCGCTATCCGCGAGAGGGACATGGCTTGCGAGAGCCTCGCCACCGAGTCGATGCGCTCGAGCGGACGCTCGCATGGTTTGATAGATTTCTGAAGTAAGCGGAGAAAATTAGTACCTTGCCCCCGCTGGTTCGATAGCACTCAACATTGAAAGCCATGCTTACTCACGTTGTCATTTGGAAATATCGTGCTGACGTTGAGCAGGAAGTTCGCGAAGAGCACGTACTTCTGCTCCGCCGGTTGGGGTCCGTAATAAAAGAGGTCGAGACTCTGGCTGTAGGTTTCGACGTGCTTGGGATGCCTCGCTCTTTTGACACCGGCCTGGTGGCCACCTTTCAGAACCGAGCAGGTCTCGATGCCTACACGCTCCATCCGGAGCACATCAAAGTTGCTGCATTCGGCAAGGCAATCAGCGAGCAGGTTGCTTCCGTTGATTTCGAAAGCTGATTTCCCTGTTATGAAGCGGTGGAAGAAACTTTTACTTATCCTGCTTATCCTCGGTCTGTTTTCGCAGATTCCTTTTGCCTACCGTCGTTACAAACTGGGTCGGCTCCATGCGGCAATTCAACAGCTGAACTCACAACGCACCGCGCCACCGAACGGCGCGCATTTTGTCGAGTACAAAGGCGTGGTTCACGTGCACTCTTTTCTCGGGGGCCACAGCAGGGGCAACTTTGAAGAGATAATCAAAGGCGCACAATCAAACCAGCTCAGCTTCGTCGTGATGACCGAACACACCTCGGATAACTTCAACACGGCCGCGATGACACTGAAGGGAATGTATGGTGGCGTGCTCTTTATCAACGGCAACGAAGTACGCTTGCCCAATTCCGATCGTGTGTTGCTGATCCCTGGACTGGAGTCTGCAGTTAGCGATGCGAATACTGTGTCGCTTGCAGACATCGCAAAGCAGGGAAGAGCAAAGGGTGGCCTGACATTCGTCGCATATCCGCAGGACTACCGCGACTGGCAAACGACCTTTTACGACGGCGTCGAGGTTTACAATGTGTACACCAACGCTCGCCAGATTAATCCGATTGTAATGTTCTTCGATGGTCTCTGGTCGTATCGAAGTTATCCCGACCTGTTGTTTGCCAACTTCTACGTCAGACCAACTGAAAATTTGAAGAAATGGGATGGAGCAATGGCGGCGTTGGGCAAACGGCTTGTAGCTGTCGCCGGCAACGACGCTCATTCAAATGTCGGAATTAGCCTCGTCAGCGAGTCGGGCGAAACTCTCCTTGGTTTGAAGTTGGATCCCTATGAGCGAAGTTTTCACCTGGTGCGAGTACATGTTCTCGTTCCGAAGAATGAAGCACTGGATTCCGAATCGTTGATCGAAGCGATTGCCGCAGGTCATTGCTTCATTGGGTTTGATCTATTTGGTGAAACTACCGGCTTCAGCTTCTCAGCTTCGAACGGAACCGAAAGCAAAATCCAGGGCGACGAGATATTACTGGAAAGAGAGGCACGGCTTACGGTTAACACGCCGGTTGCCAGTCGGGTCGTTCTGTTGAAGGATGGAACGCCGATTCAAGATGACACGGGGGTAACGAACAGGGACTACCGGGTCAATGAAAGAGGGGTTTATCGGGTCGAGGTTTATCTGTCGCAACTTCCTGGGCCAATCGGCAACCAACCCTGGATAATTTCGAATCCAATTTATGTAAGGTAGGACAGACATTCCTGTCTGTCATTTGTGGAAAGGGCAGGACTGGCAATACATAGCGCTAGACACGACAACGCCCCACAGGGATTATTGTATGGGCCCGGTGGGGCGAGAAAACGGAAAGCTCCGGATTCAAATTATCGCCGGAAGGGGTGCTTACGCTCACTTAACTGTAGAGAGCCTCAGTGTTGGACTCTTCTCTCGTCTGATCCCCAAGTATTAGGAGGTGGCGAGTACAGCCTTCCTTATTCTCTTTTCAAGTGCCGGTATTTTAGTTTGACGAAGGCAACCTGTCAAGAATCAGCTTGACTGTAGCCGAAGCATACAAAGGCAAGTAGGACAGGCATTCCTGCCTGTCGTTGTTAACCTTCGTGCCTGTTGTTGTCAAAACGTTCCCGGGTGCGGCATTTAGCCCGCTCCGACAGACAAGAAATCTCTGTCCTATCTCCCCGAGTCGAAGAACCATTGCACAAGATTGCGATCAGTCTGTCTTCAACATAATCTAAATAGGATTATCAATACAATTAGCTTGGGATCTCATTTACCCCGTACGCCATCCGAATTTATGGAAATCTCAATTACTACCCCTCGTGAGTTCAATTTCAAGCGAACTGTGATTAGTCACGGTTGGTGTGAGCTGCTTCCGTTTCAACTTGACCAGGGGAAATGGTTGTTGACGCGCACTCTGGATATAAAAGATGCCAAGCCTGTGACCATTACCATAAGCGCAACGAAGCGAGCGTTACTCATCCACACTTCTCGGCGCCTTAGCCAGAGTGCCACGAAAAAAGTTGTTAGTGATGTTCGCCACATGCTGAGGCTTGACGATCACATGGGCGGGTTCTATCGCTTGCTGACGGAGGATCGAGACTTCGATTGGATTCCTAAACAAGGAGCGGGACGCATGCTGCGCTCCCCCACTGTGTTCGAAGATTTAGTAAAGATGATTTGCACGACTAATTGTTCATGGGCCCTCACCGAGAAAATGGTTACTGGGTTGGTGGAGAATCTCGGAAGGGAATCAACTGATGGACGCCGAACTTTTCCAACGCCTGAAGCTATGGCACTGATGCCCGTGAAGTTTTATGTAAACGAAGTACGGGCAGGTTATCGTGCTGCTTATTTGAAAGAGCTTGCGGATCGAGTCGCTTCTGGCGATCTCGATGTCGAAGCCTGGCTCAAAAGTCCGCTCTCGACAGCGGAACTCATAAAAGAAATGAGAGGAGTGATGGGAGTTGGTCCATACGCGGCGGAAAACCTTCTCAAATTAATTGGTCGCTATGATGGGCTTGCACTCGACTCATGGACGCGGGCAAAGTTTTTTACCGTACGAAATAATGGACGGAAAACCACCGACAAGAAGATCGCGCGCTACTACTCACGCTTCAAAGAGTGGCGAGGTCTGGCGTTATGGTGTGACATGACACGCGATTGGATGGACGGACAAGACTCAACGCGTGGTTCTTAGTAGTTCAAATGGATCTCGATCCGAATCCTCGTACAGTTCGCAAAAGTTTTTATCGCTCTAAATAGTTTTGGGAACTTAACCCGACGGGTTTCGTTTGAATAGAAACTCCCCCCGGAGTAACTACCGAAAACTACAAGGAGCTTCAACCATGAAATCTATCCTTAATCGCTTAGCAGTGGCCTTGGTCATCAGCTCACTGGCAGCGGTGATGGTCCTCGGAAAGTCCAGGAAGGAAACAGTAACCTTCGAGAGCAATATCAAAGTGAACGGCACGCTGGTAAACAAAGGCGTGTATGACGTGAAATTTGATGATAAAACCCAGGAGCTATCGATCATGAAAGGTAGCACCGTGATCGCTCGAGCTACGACGACTGTTGGAAAGCGTGATCGCAAAGCGCGCACGTTCGAAGTAAGATCAATTGGCAGCGGTGACGAAAAAGAATTGAGCGCCGTCGCATTCGGCGGAATGGATCACAATCTCCTCGTCAATACCTCTCAAGCGAGTCGTTAACAAAATCGATCCCCGACTAATATTCCATTCGCCTCCGGGCCTGCCGGTCCGGGGGCGATTTCTATTGTGCTTCGCAAACGACGCGTGTAGCTGTTGAGTGTTTGTGCTTAGTAGAACGATCGGTGTCATGAGGTCAGTACCACCACGCGGGTGGGTCCGTTGCATTATGCGCAAATGACCTTAATCCCTCTCCAGAACCCACCCGCTACCGCGTGGTGGTACTGACCTCATGACACCATTCACGCATTTCAGCGGCAAAACAGCCCCCTGGCAAGTTACGAGCTACGGTTGACAACTTTACTGACTATGCGCGAATCTAATCGCAACTCGCCATCCCCCCGCGAGAGTCGTAAGATCACGGGTAGCGCCCTATGAAAAGACCTAACCTCGCCTCCTTTTTCCTTGTCATCGCGAGCGTATTGCCAGCCGCTCAGGCGCAAACTCAAAATCCTCCTCCAGACCCCGACACGCGGCCACGCTCGATTTCACCAGTGCCGGCGCAGGTGCAGCCACCGGTTCAGCAACAGCAGCCTCGTCCACCCGCTTCGCAAGGGTTAGGTCAGACTCCGCCGCGCGGCATTTCGCCCGGCAACATTCCTGAAACCCGGCCGCCGGTTGCCGGGCCTGCGGCAACAGCAGGGCGCGTGGAACAGCCCGCTGGTGTCTTATATCCGATGGCGCCGGCAATAATTCGAGCTCGGATTTCCGAAGCGGAACGCCTGTTGAGATCACGTCCGCTGCAAACTGCGATGACCTCGCCCTCAATTGATCTTGTTACGCTGGCCGCCCTGGATCGCAATACGAGCCGCATTCATTTAATAACACTTTATAAGGATACGTTTCTGACTAAAGGCGCGGAATTGACGATGACGAGTTCGTTGGGGACTCCTCTCAGTGTTCGCGTCCTGCGTGCAAACGGCGTCAACACGGCCGTGGCGATCTTCGACACGCAGGGACGTTCGCTGGTTCCGCTGGTGGTTGAGTTTCCCATTGAGAGGAGCGGCGTGTTTCGCGAAATGGCCTACTACACATCGGCGCATCCAGCTTTGCTTTCGCCGGACTTGTCGCGATCCGGACGCGCCTATGTGCATCGAATGATGGATCTGGCGGTGAGACGCCTGCGCGAAAAAGGAACTTTTATCTCTCCACAGATCGTCACCGTGGCCGAACGTCTTTGTCTGGTTGAACACGTGGACCACGATCGCTTTCGACTGGAAAATCACATTGCGCTTTTTGATGAAATCTATTCGCTTTACGCCCTTAATGAGCCTAACACTTATCGTTACTCTGTGAGCTTTGCAGGCGCGGGTGGCATGGTGCAAATGATTCCCTGGGCCTATAACCTGGTGAGACAGCGCCATCCGGGAGTCGGCCTGATCCCGGACTTTGTCGTCGGCATGCGGAATCACGCGAACGCGCTTCAGGCAATGCTTCTCTACATGCAGGACACGTGGAACGACCTTGTCGCAAACGAAGATGTGCAGTACGCATTGAGTGCGAAGCTGGCTACTCAGACCGAGTTGCTTGCGGCCGGATACAATTCAAATGCTGCGCGGCTGCCGCTCTACATCAGACGCGGTGGCCCTTCCTGGCGGATACTGACTCCGCGCGAGACGCAGTTGTATCTGCAAATTTACAAAACCCTGGAAGCCCTTGCTCCGCAGCAGCCGCGCACAAGCACAATAGTCGAGGAGGCGAGTCAAACGCCCGCGGCCGCGGTAGGTAGATAATCGTTCCAGTCATTTTTCGATTCAACACAATGTCTCGCGGTGGTTGCGGACCGTTCGTGTCGCCGCGTTGATCTGTTTTCCACGACTGAATCTCTAATAACACAATTGTGCCTACTAAGAGGACTACATGAAAGACCAGATTCCCGCATACTCAACGAGACTACGCTTACTCGTTTTCAGTATCACGGTGCTTTTTGTAGCCGGCGTTTGCGTTGTGGCGTCGGCAGAATCAGCGCTTATGCGGTCCAGCGCTCAAACTGCAGCGGCAGAAAAAACGGTTGAGCAGGTCCAGAAAAATATTAAGGTCCTTAATGGCTTGCCCGAGTCTCAACTGATTCCCGTCATGAACTACATCGGCGCTTCGCTGGGAGTCAAATGCACGTTTTGCCATGTAAACAGGGACGGCAAGTGGGACTTTCCGTCGGATGAGAAGCCCGAAAAGGGAACTGCGCGGGAAATGATCCAGATGGTCCAGGGCATTAACAAAACAACCTTCCGCGGCAACCCCGAAGTCGGTTGCTATACCTGCCATCGTGGCGGCACCCATCCCGCGCGCGCACCGCAGTTACCGCTTCCCCAACCTACGCCGGCAGCGGCGACATCCGAATCATCGCCAAAAGAGACGTTGCCAACAGCCGATCAGATACTGGCGAAATACACCGAAGCAGTTGGCGGCAGCGCGCTAATTGAAAGACTGAAAACACGATCGATGAAAGGAAACTGGATTACCTCAGATGGAACCAGTCTCGGTTATGAGGTTTACCAGACCGCGCCCGATAAGATCTATACCGTTCTAAACACGCCGAAGCAGGGTGTTTTTGAAAGAGGTTTCAATGGCGGAGTTGCGTGGGAAAAAAGCGGTCGCGGCATTCGTGACATCGAAGGGACAGAACTCTTCTATCTCAAACGCTACCCTGATCTTTTTAAAGACATCAAGCTCCAGGGGCAGTTTGCTCGACTTGGCTTTAGCGGAAAAGAAAAGGTTGATGGAAAAGACGTTTATGTTTTGAGAGGGGTTACTCCTGACAACAAGACCGACCGGCTCTACTTCGACGCCCAGACTGGACTGCTGTTGCGACGGATTACGCTAACGCCGACGATGGTCGGAGTCATTCCGGAACAAGTCGACTTCGAGGATTATCGCGATGTCGATGGGATGAAGCTGCCATTTACGATGCGCATCAGTTCTATCGCTTCACTCTTCAGCTCCACACGCCATTTTACTGAGATCAAACTCAACGTGCCCGTGGACGAAACCAAATTCAACAAGCCGGCAGCTCAAGCATCGCCAAAGCCGTAGGCCGCCGAACCTCGTGAATGTTTCCTCACTGGATTATGTCTGGCCCTCCTGCCGAGGAGGGCCATTCTTCTTTAGCGGTTCAGCAATCACGAGCTTAATTCGCCGACGATGCGGTTGACGTGGATTCTGGTGGTGTCCAAAAAAGCAACACCATTGTGCTGATCCTCTTTGAGAATTAACGGGAGCTCGGTGCCGCCCAGAATGATGCCGGCTATTCCCTCCCGTTCTTTCCAGTGATCCACGATTTCCAGCAATCTCGCTCGTGTTTCTGGCAGGAAAATGTCATTTAACAGTTCATTCATGTAGTGCTCGTGAATATAGTCTTGTTCACTCGCCTCGGGCACCACGATTTCAATTCCCGCCCTGGAGAACACGTTTGGATAGAATTGACCTTGCATTGTGAAGCGCGTGCCAAGCAGCCCTACTTTTTTCAACCCCCGGCCTACCGCTGCCTCGCGAGCTGCTTCGACGATGCTGATTAGTGGAAGCGAGGAACGTGCGCGAATCTCATCGAAGACAATATGAGGTGTATTAGAGGCAAGCGCGCCAAAGTCCGCGCCTGCACGCGCAAGCTTTTCAACTGCGTTAATTAGGTAGTCGGCGACCTCCGCTAATCGACCCCCTGTAATCAGCTCGATCATTTTCGTCAAATCGATGCTGTTAATTATTATCGAAGGATAACCGGCCTCAGGATTCTGTTTGCGATATGAGGCGATCAGGAGGCGGTAATATTCAATTGTCGACTCAGGGCCGATCCCGCCGATGATGCCTACAGTTTTCATCTTAATATGGTGGGTGTTGTTGCGAGATCTGCAAACTGGTTCTTTACCGTTTATAAGATTTCCTAATTATGCGTACAAAAGGTCGAAGATCAATCCGATGATTCTTGCCCTTAGTACAAGCAGCGAGCGGGGCCCATGAGGTCAGTACCACCACGCGGTAGCGGGTGGGTCCGTCCGTTGCGTTCAAGCTCGATTGTTCTCCAGAACCCACCCGCTACCGCGTGGTGGTACTGACAAAACCACCCACCCGCTACCGCGTGGTGGTACTGACCTCATAGGCCCGCATCAATCGCAACTCAGGCGGGCAAACAGCATCAGTACTATCTTTCGGAGGCAGGCAGGTGGCTAAGTTTTGAGAAATGCCGGCCCGAGTACATGGATCACGATGTCGGCGG
>JALYTI010000527.1 GCA_030854375.1 Acidobacteriota bacterium
GCGATTCAGGCAAACGAAACGATCAAGATTATCCTTGGGGCTGAAGACATTCTTGTAAATCGGCTGGTGCTGTTCGATGCCTGGCAGATGAAGTTTCGCGAGCTGAAACTACGGAAGGATCCTAAGTGCCCGATCTGTGGGGATAATCCTTCGATCAAAGAATTGATCGATTACGAAGAATTTTGCGGCCTACGCGCGCAACCCCAGGTGGAATCGAAAACGCTCGAGGAGATCACGGCGCGCGAACTAAAGCAGCGAACGGATCGCGGCCAGGATGTTCAGATAATCGACGTCCGCGAACCATTTGAATATGAGATTGCGCGCATCCCTGGGACCACGCTAATCCCTTTAGGCCAGGTCGTCGCCCGCATGAACGAAATCGATCCTTCGCGCGAGACCGTAATGCACTGCAAAGCTGGAGTCCGTAGCGCGAAAGCAATCCAGGCTTTGAAGCAGGCAGGATTTCGAGGACACTTGATCAATCTGAAAGGCGGGATTACCGCCTGGTCAGATGAAGTGGATCCAACCGTGCCAAAGTATTAGTCGAGAAGCCCAAAAACTTGGCTGGGAGGCAGGGAATCGAATCCCGATAAAGCCTTCAGCCATGTAACGAGCGAATTCTCTGGCTACGAAATGCCTCAGGTCCGGGCCGATTGTGAACTTCACCAGCACCTCCTTGCCTCAACCATTGCATAATGGTGGCCATTTTTGTAGACTCTGGCCTCGAATTCCCGACGACCCTGCCTAGGCTTCGGCCAAACGCAGAAACATCTCAGGCACTGGACACCCAACTCGAACTCTCCCGTTTGAGATTGGGCTATTAGTGTCCGCGGCTAAGCGTCAGTACCCAACCTAACCCAAGACCGACCCCAAGGGGTCAAGGGAGTTTGAAAAATATGAATGGACAGATGAGCTTGCTGACATCCACTTCCAGAAATAACTTAGCGAGCAAGGTTATGAGAGCACTTGTCGTCGATGACGAAGCTGTGATACGCGACGTCGTGGCTCAAACACTACGTGACGATGGGTGGACCGTTAGCGAGGCGGACTCGGCTCAGTGTGCTTTCGATCTCATGCAGCAACACCAATGGTCCCTTGTTTTCTGCGACGTCAAGCTTGGTGGCGAAGGAATTCCAGATGGCTATGACGTATTGAAGCGCTTCGGACAAGAGCAACCAAAGGCGCTGATCGTTTTGATGACCGGCCATGGTTCGGCGGCAGGAGCCCTGGACGCGATCTCGTTTGGCGCCTATGACTATCTAATGAAACCGTTCGGCATCGGCGATGTGTCGGCGATCTCACGTTCGGCGGGCAATGTTGTCGAGAAGCGCACTCACCGCAAGGTCTCGGACGAACTACCTCCCAACTACATTTCAGACATTAATCTCGTCGGTCGCAGCACGGCATTTGTCGAGTTGATGAAACTGGTAGGTCGCGTCGCTACAACCAGTCTTCCCGTGTTGATTTCGGGCGAGTCAGGTACTGGCAAAGAGGTTGTCGCGCGTGCTATTCATCTGCGGAGCGCGCGGGCTTCAGGATCTTTCGTGGCGATTAACTGCGGCGCTATCCCAGCTGATCTCATCGAGTCTGAACTGTTTGGCCACGTTCGTGGATCGTTTACCGGCGCGATGGCTGACCGCCAGGGTCTGTGGCAAGAAGCTGAGGGCGGAACGTTATTCCTCGATGAGATTACCGAGACCACACTTCACTTTCAGGTAAAGCTGCTGCGGGCATTACAGGAGGGCGAGATTCGGCGCGTCGGGTCGAATCAGACCAGACGCGTCGAGGTCCGAGTAATCGCCGCCAGCAACCGCGACATTGAGGAGGACGTGCGCAAGGGGCGTTTCCGCCAGGATTTGTTCTACCGGCTAAACGCCGTGACCCTGCATCTGCCGCCTTTGCGGGATCGTCGCGAAGACATAATGCCGCTGGCCAAACATTTCGCCAGGAGCGTCCTGGACCCGGGCGAACACCCGGTCAGCTTTTCGCCCGAAGCCTTTGATTTGCTGGAACGCTACAACTGGCCCGGCAACATTCGCGAACTCGAGAACGCGGTCTTTCGCGCGGTCGCGCTTTGCGATCATACGGTGCGCTCCGAAGATCTGCCGGAACGAATTCGGAGCTTTTCCCGGAGCCTTTTGGAAACAGCTGGTAACAATAGGTCGCGGATTGACGGTCCGGTGACTGAACCCGTAACACTCTCGCAGATTGAGGCGCTCCATGTCGCGTGCGTGCTGGCCCACACTCGTGGCAACAAGCAAGCTGCGGCGCGAATACTGGGCATCGACCGAACGACCCTGAAGCGAATGGTCAAACGCCACAATCTTGACAGCAGCCCGCAGGCGGCTTAAGCAGCAGCGGCGGATAAGAATTCCTGGACCGTCCTCCTCCGGCGCAGAGAGACCTCCGCGGCGATCTTGAGAATCTGGTCCCTCGCATAATTCATTTCCACCTCGATGCGGTGCGCGAACCCTTCGGCGTTCCGCGTTATCGCATTCGTCGCGACTTCAGCGAAGCGGATGTCGATGATTCTCAATTTTCGTTGATGATCTGCTGTCGAGTTGAGTCCTGGGTTCCCTGGCTACAATGACCAGGGATCGTCGCTGGCGCCATGAATGTGGTATTGAGGGAGAGCCTACTCTAATCAGGTGCCGACCGCGGCCAGCTGGAAGGCCGGCGTTTCATCGGTGCCGTTCCGGTTCGAGATTGCCATCACTATCTCCGCAATGCGACTGATAGAAAATGGTTTGGTTACAACCCAATCCACCTTCGCCTCTTCCTGTTCAGTTGATCCAACCGCC
>JALYTI010000528.1 GCA_030854375.1 Acidobacteriota bacterium
CAGAAGCGCTTCCCCCTGATGCAAAACCGACTTCGTAATTGTTCGGCTCACTTTGATCGACTGATCTCGACCACGTCGCCGGTCCAAAGCGAAAACTGAAGTGAAGTCCGCATCTTCTGCATCAGGACTACCATCGACGAGAAGAATTGCTCCCCTTTCCGCGGGCACGACTTCGAAAAGCAGCTCCAACAATGTCTTTTGCAGTTCTTCCATGCCACGCACGGCGTTGATCGTCGTGCTCACCTTCATCAACGCGCTCAAGTCGCGGGCCATCAGGTAAAGCGCGTCGTTGAACCTCACCTGCAAGGTAGATCCGCTGACAATCTGGCGATCATCGAACTGAACCTCGCTCGACTTCGAGGCAGCTTCGCCATCGTGCATCAGAAAAAGAAACTGCGAATCACCGACTCGAACGCGGTCACCGTGTTGAAGGGCGCGCCTTTTCACCGGCACGTCGTTAATAAATGTGCCGTTCAGACTATCGAGATCAAGGATCACAAACTCTTCGTTTTCTTTTTCAATCTGCGAGTGGCGGCGGGAAACGGAAGCGTCGGCAATGCAAAGCGTGGCAGTTGTGTCGCGCCCGATGACAACGGGTAAGTCTTCAATGGAGAAAACACTACCTTTAAGTCTTCCGGCAATGGCTGTGAGTCGCGGGTTCATGCGAGTTACGGTGAGTCTCGTAGGTTAATTGAGCGCTCAGTTTACGCGTCCATTCACCTGTACCGCAAACTGTTAGTTTGCGATATTGGCGGCACCGGGCAGTAGCACGACCAATAGGGATCGGGGCGGTAGTCCGATTATCAGGGAGGACGTCGGGACCGGGGCAGTAGCCCGACCATCAGGGAGGGCGTCGGGACCACTCACCAACCCCGGGATCGATCAGCTTGAGTGCCCGTGCCCACGACGCCCTCCCTGATGGTCGCTACTGTCCCGTTTTCAGTCCTCGAGTCGGAACAGCTCATCACCCTGGTACAGAAGAACATACTCAATCGCTTTTTCTACATCGCGTTCCTTCCAAAGATAAGGCGTGCTGCCATGGCGCGCCCATGGTCTTGTTCCTTCAGCTAACAGTTTCGCTCGACGGAGCGCTCTTGTAGCGTAAGCTTTGAATGCCACTAAGATCGGTTCCGGTTTTTTGGCTGCGGTGACTACTGTATGCACATGGTTAGTCCGCACATTGATCGCCCGCAGCATGTATCGACGATGGTCACAAACTTCCCGCACAGCCCGCTCTACGATCGGCCGTTGTCTCGCGTTAAGACTAACGGGCGGGTGCTTGAGTTGTTTCATGTCCGATCGCTGAAGCTTTGGATTGGGTAAGGTTTTCGGAGTTCCGTAAGCGTTTTGTTTGCGATCCACGGAACGGCGCGTATCGCCGTGAACCCACGTACCGTAACATCGGAAGCTAATCAGATAAGCGAGAGGAAACTCGTTGTCGTCGAAGTCTCGTACCATGGTTGAGAGATCCTAGTACTCAGTTGGGCCTTACTTGAACACGACGCCCTCCCTGATGGTCGGGCTACTGCCCCGATCGTTGAAGGTGCCTCACGAATAAGAAACCTATCTAAACAGATACCGAGTCTATCTAAAAGGATAGAAGTTCAACTGATCTGTTACGTCCTTACCAGTAATCTTTCAAACGTCGCGACGGCGCTAATCATCGAGAGTTGCTGAGGTTATTGCGAGCAACCAAGCTGCATGGCTCGCGGGCAAAGCCGCGGCACGATAATGGCAATGAGGCGAGATAGCTCCCCGGACTTAAAAATTTGAAAACGGGTCGAGCTATTACAGGTAAGAAGAAATCCCCCAAGGATTACCGGCTTACTACCAAAGTCAAAGTCGAGTCAATTCGACCAACGCCCGAGAGGCAAGAGGAGAAAACATGAAAAAGGAAATTCTTAAAGGGTTCACGATGTTGGCGCTGATAGTCACGCTGGCGCTCGCAACCGCGGTCATATCAGCCAACGCCCAATCGTCAAGAAGCACAACGGCCAACATTCCGTTTGATTTCGTTGTTGGCGATCAGGCATTGCCATCCGGCAGGTACATTACGAACACCGCCAGCTCAGACAGTAGGGTGATGCGGATTCAGAGCGCTGATGCGAAGAAGTCAGTTGTTCGCCTGACGAATGGGATTGAACAGGGATCCAGGAACAACGCCTGCCTGGTGTTTCATCGTTATGGAGATCGCTACTTTCTCGCGGAAGTTTGGAATGGTGGTGACAGCTCAGGCCGTCAACTTCTGAAATCAAAGCAAGAGCGCGCCATCGCACGGGAACTTGCGAGCGTTTCATTGAAGAGTGAACCGGGCCAGGGCGCTTATGAAACAGTCGTCGTAGCATTGGCGTTTCGCTAATCCTCGAGACTCCCCGCGCAACAGCAGGCGAGCGCCAGTTCGCTGCTGATTGTCAAACCAAAACGGCAACCCAACGCCCCCGGGTTGCCGTTTTTGGCGCGTGTGAACGACATCCGCAGATTACGCAGATTACCCAGAGGGGAAAATCGGAGCAGTAGCCCGACCATTAGAGGAGGAGAAGGAAAAAGATTTTCCATTTTCCATTTCATATTTTTCATTTTTCATTTTTTCATTCATACAACAAAGGAGATGGGAAACGACATTGAGTCCAGACAAATCCTTGTGTTAAGCGCCAATTCCGACTGAAATGGCAAATGAAAAATATGAAATGGAAAATGGAAAATCTCTTTACTTCCCTGCTCCTGCCGCCTGCTCCTGCCGCCGGTTAATAAACGATCTTCCAATTGTTAGTAGGTTCGGTTGGAATTGTTTTGTGCTTCTC
>JALYTI010000529.1 GCA_030854375.1 Acidobacteriota bacterium
TATTGTGGGTGAACCGGGTTTGATAGAAGTCGCAACTCATCCACAAGCCGATTCTGTAGTCTCCGCCACAGTTGGCGCAGTCGGATTTGTGCCAACTCTTCGTGCCCTTGAAGCAGGGAAGCGTGTGGCTCTTGCGAACAAAGAAACTCTGGTGATGGCGGGCGAGTTAATGACAAAGGCCGCACGTGCATCCGGCGCCGAGTTGCTGCCGGTTGACTCGGAACACAATGCGCTGCACCAGTGTTTGCGGGGAGAGAAGCATTCCGAAGTTCGCCGAATAATCCTTACTGCCTCAGGCGGACCTTTTCGCACCAAGACAAAGGCCGAGATGCAGGAATCCACTGTTTCTCAAGCGCTCCGTCACCCAACGTGGAACATGGGTGCGAAGATCACCATCGACTCCGCGACTCTAATGAATAAAGGACTCGAGGTGGTCGAAGCGCATTGGCTGTTTGGCTTTGCGCCTGACCAAATTGGAATCGTTGTTCATCCGGAATCTGTAGTTCATTCCATGATCGAGCTTGTGGACGGCTCCGTGATCGCGCAGATGGGTGTGACCGACATGCGCCACGCGATTCAGTACGCGCTCACATATCCCGATCGGCATTCGTGTGAACTACCACCGCTCGACTTGACCGCCCTATCAACGCTGCATTTCGAAGATCCGGATCTTGATCGTTTTCCTTGCATCGCACTCGCCTATCGCGCACTGCGCGAGGGCGGCACGCTGCCCGCCGCGATGAATGCGGCAAATGAAGAAGCGGTCCAGGCATTTATCGAGGAACGCATCCGCTTAACTGACATTCCGCTCGTGATCGAATCAGTGATGGACAGTCATGATACTCAACCCGCTACAGAGCTCGCCGCAATACTATTAGCTGACGAATCCGCCCGCCTTTCAGCTACCACCGAGATAGAAAAGTTATCAAAATCTTCGCGTCTCGTCGCCGAAAGGACCGTATAAACGACCGTTTGACGCGACGTTGACCGCCGCGTAAACTCAACTACGGCAACCTGGTTTGGAGTTTCGGACTCTAAACCTGCCGTCGGATAGGCTATTTAGTGTGGTAAGAAAGAGACCTTTATAGATGAGTTATCTGATATATCCGTTAGCATTCATTTTTATCCTGGGATCCGCTGTTGTTATTCATGAGTTTGGCCACTTCATGGTTGCCAAGCTGTTCAAAATTCGCGTCGAGATTTTTTCGGTCGGTTTCGGGCCGCGTCTGTTTGGAAAAAAATGGGGACAGACCGATTACCGCGTCTCGGCAATCCCATTGGGGGGCTACGTAAAGCTTGGCGGTGACGAGTCCAACGCGCCGCTTGAAGGCGCAGGGGCAACAGACATCCCACCAGAGGAAATGTTTAATCTTCGTCCGCGATGGCAGCGGATTCTGGTTGCTCTGGCCGGGCCGGTGATGAATATCCTGACCGCTCTGACCATTCCTCTTGCCGGCGCTTTGATGTATGGAGTTCCGGCCGTTCCCACGCCGGTGGTAATCAGTATATCGAGTGGTGGCGCAGCTGAAGCAGCCGGGTTGCAGCGTGGGGATAAAATCGTTTCCTTCAACGGAATCGAGAATCCAAAGTGGGACAGCATTCGTGGAGACGCCCTGTTATCTCCCGGCCAGCCCTTGCCCGTGGTCGTGGAGCGCAACGGTCAACGTGTGCCGCTGACGATCACGCCCATAGCCCACGTTGAAGATGGTGAAACCGCGGGCCTGCTGGATTTTCTTCCCGACTACGGTAATGTGCCTGTCATTGTTCGAGAGGTTGAACCGAACACGCCTGCATCGGAGGCGGGTCTTCAACCGGGTGATCGTATTCTCGCCGTCGGCGGGCAGCCAGTTAAAAGTGCCGAGCAGGTTACTCAGTTTATTCGTGAACACAAGGGACAGCCTATAACTCTCAGTATCAGTCGCAACGGCCGTCCCTTAGACATTACCGCAACTCCACGAAAGTTGGCGGATGGGCGCGAACGCCTGGGGTTCGGGCCGGCAGAGGATATCCCGCTGCATCAAGTTGGCCTGGCTGGGGCCACCGCCTATGCGGTCGGCACAAACCTGGAAATTCTACGCTTGACGGGCAAAGCTCTGGGACAGTTCTTTACGGGAAAGCGTTCAGCGCGCAACACACTTTCTGGCCCTGTAGGAATCTACAAAGTGGCGGGATCTGCGGTTGAAAGATTTGGCTGGGGTGGGTTCTTTACAACGCTCGCTTTCTTGAGCCTGAATCTTGGGATTTTCAACCTCTTACCAATTCCGGTTCTTGATGGTGGCGCGATTTTTCTGCTTTTGCTTGAAGCCGTGTTGGCGACCGTCGGACTGACAATCTCAATGCGTGTGCGCGATAGAATTCAGCAGATTGGGTTCGTGATGGTAATTCTGTTGATGGTTTTTGTGATTACCAATGATCTTTTGAAGCAAGCTTCTATCTGGCGAGGCTCGAGTGAAAAGCCGGCAGCGACGTCGCCGGGCAAATAAAAAGTCCAATGTCCAACGTCCAATGTCCGGATTCATTGATTGGAGCTTGCTACGGTGGACGTTAACATCCACTCGCGTCCCAATTAGACATTGGACGTTGGACATTGGACGTTGGACAAATTAATCATGCGAAAGTCGAAAGCGGTTCAGATTAAGAACGTTCAGATTGGCGGTGGCGCTCCAGTCGTCGTGCAGTCTATGACTAAGACTGACACCGCCGATGTTGGTGCGACGGTCGCCCAGATTGAAGAGATGGTGCGCGCCGGTTGCGAGATTGTGCGCCTGGCAGTGCCCGACAATGACGCGGCCGTGGCG
>JALYTI010000530.1 GCA_030854375.1 Acidobacteriota bacterium
ATTAGATTGTTGCATTCACTCTTATATCGACAAGAATTCACTCTTATTTAGATGGCAAATGAGAAATGACAAATGGAAAATGGAAAATCTTTATCTATCTCACGTATCATCGACAACGTGATTCGCACTTGGCACATTTCGGGAGGTAGAACGCTTCCCATCGGCAAGCGCACGCTTGTCATGGGTGTGCTCAACGTCACGCCCGACAGCTTCAGCGATGGCAATCTATTTCTGTCTCCTGACAAAGCACTCGCGCACGCTGAACAGATGATTGCCGAAGGCGCGGACATCATCGACGTTGGCGGTGAATCAACGCGTCCCGGCGGTGCTGCCATCGTATCTCCAGAAGAGGAATTAGAGCGGGTTCTGCCCGTCATTAGGGAACTGGCGAAAAGAACCTCCATTCCGATCTCTATCGACACGACAAAAGCGTTGGTCGCGCGCGCCGCGCTGGACGCCGGGGCAGCGATCGTTAACGATATCTCAGCGCTGCGATTTGATTTCTACGTTGCTGACGAGGTGGCGAAGTCAGGGGCTGGTTTGGTGCTTATGCATTCCCGCGGAACGCCGGGCACGCTGCATAGTCTTTCGCCGGTCGCCAACATCATCGAGGAAGTAACGAACGGTTTGCGTAATAGTATTGCGATTGCCGAACAACGGGACGTGAAGCGCAACTCGATCGTCATCGACCCGGGGATCGGCTTTGGCAAAAGCCAGGAGCAGAACGTTGAGTTGATCGCAAAGCTCGATCGGATTATAGCGGCCTTCCCCGACTTCCCTCTTCTAATCGGAACGTCGCGAAAATCTTTCCTTGGGAGAATACTCGCGGACGAAAACGGCAACGCTGCGCCGGCCGGCGAACGTCTTCATGGCTCGATCGCCACCATCACCGCTGCCATCCTCCGAGGCGCCCACATCGTGCGCGTTCACGACGTGAAAGCTACATTGCAAACGGCACGTGTGATTGATGCGATAAAAGGCGCCGGTAACGATGCCGCGTTAGTATAGGTTTGAAAAATAGAAATGATTCACAGGGCGCCTTTTACCGTGGCTTGCATCAACAGCAGTGGCTGCGAGAGAATCGCCGCATCAAATCTTAGTCAGTTTAGAAACCCGGCTGCTAAGCCTTAAAGCGACCCAGATGCAAAAAACCCTCCGGCTCTCTGCATTCGTTCTCATGCTTCTCTTCGTTTCCGGCTTTGCGGAATGCTATAGGCCGGTGACGAAAAACCAACTTCCGTCGCGTATCAAAACAGTCGCAGTTCCCGCATTCCAGAACAATGCGCTCCGTTACAAGATCGAATCACGTTTCACTGACGCAGTAGTCAACGAACTCATCCATCGCGGCCGCGGCTTGCGCGTTCAGGGTCAACGCGAAGGGGCCGACGCCGTCATCGAAGGAATAATCAAGAGCTTTAGCTATTCCGGAGTGTTATTAGATGATAAGGGTCGGGCGAGAATTTTTGAGGTGACGATTGAAGCCGCGGTCACTGTGCGCGATCAAACTGAGAATCGCGTGCTGTATGATAATCAAAACTTCGTCTTTCGGGGCGAGTATGAATTCGCCAATGACCCACGCAACTTTTTCAATGAGGAAGATCCAGCAGTGCAGCGCATGGCCCGCAACTTTGCCGAAAGTATTGTTTCTACTTTGACCAACGCGATCCAGATCCAGAAATGACTACGCTTGCCCGCCCTGAACTCGACCGCGCTCTAATTGCCGGCCGAGTCCAGCCTCTTTACCTGCTGATCGGTTGCGAAGGTTACCTTCGCGATGCCGCAACCCGCGCGATCACCGATGCAGCACTTAGCGGCACACTGCTGCGCGAATTCAATGAATCCTCTTTCAGTCTTCTGACTGACTCTGCTATGGCGGCGATAGCCGCCGCAGAGCAACTTCCCATGATGTCTGAACGCCGCGTAGTGCGCGTAAAAGATTTTGCAAAGCTGCGCGATTCAGACGAAGAAGTCGTAATTCGTTACCTAAATCGCCCGGTGGATTCGACTGTGATGATCTTTATCGCCGCGGAGCTTGATAAACGAAAAAAACTTACAAAGGCACTGCTGAACATTTGTGCCGTGGTCGATTTCCCTGCTGTCAAAGATGCAGAGGCGAAGGCCTGGGCGCGAAAGCGTTTGAAGGAACTTAAGACCACAGCCGATGAGCGTGTTCTGAGCGATATCGTTAGACTGGTAGGCACGAACCTGCAAACGCTTTCGTCCGAATTGGAGAAGCTTGCCGCGGCGGCAATCGAAACGCGCCAGATTACGCCGCAAATGGTGAATGATTTGATCGATCGTTCAAGGGAACTTTCGAACTTCGATCTCGGAGATCAACTGATTGCCGGCGACCGTGGCAGCGCGCTTGAGACGTTGCATCGCTTGCTGGAGGATGAGGTTCCTCCCGTAATGTTACTTGGTCTGATCGCTGGAAATTATCACAGGCTGGCACTGGCGAAAGAATTGCTCAAACGTGGGGCAAAAGACGAAGCGCATCGACTCGTCTACGGGTCTCCGGCAAAGCGCGACGCTTTCGTACATACATTGAACCGCAGCGATCCTGCAAAAATAGCGCGAGGCATTCAACTAATTGCTGCCGCCGATCTCGCGATCAAAACCTCGCTCGCAGGGGGTGGACCCAAAGGCGCCAAGCTCCAGCTCGAGATGCTTGTGTGTGAGTTAGCAGGTTAAATGCTAACGGCGGCAGTCATTCTTTAAGGATTTCTGATAATAGAATTGACTCTGTGTCCGGTACGTGACTACTTCGCGACGACTCGATGCGATAGTACCTACAAT
>JALYTI010000531.1 GCA_030854375.1 Acidobacteriota bacterium
GACTCTTGGGAAGGATAAGCCTGTTATCCCCGGAGTACCTTTTATCCGTTGAGCGACGGCAATTCCACTCTCTACCGCCGGATCACTAAAGCCTGCTTTCGCACCTGCTCGACTTGTCAGTCTCGCAGTTAAGCCCCCTTCTGCTTTTGCACTCTATGCACGATTTCCAACCGTGCTGAGGGGACCTTTGCGCGCCTCCGTTACATTTTAGGAGGCGACCGCCCCAGTCAAACTGCCCACCTGATGCTGTTCCCGACCCGGATTACGGCATCGGGTTAGAAGCCCAGAACACGAAGGGTGGTATCCCAAGGATGGCTCCACGCGGGCTGGCGCCCGCGCTTCACAGCCTCCCACCTATCCTGGACAACATGTCCCGGACTCCAACATCAAGCTGCAGTAAAGGTTCACGGGGTCTTTCCGTCCAACCACGGGTACTCGGCATCTTCACCGAGACTACAGTTTCACCGGATCCCTCGTTGAGACAGCGCCCAAGTCGTTACGCCATTCGTGCAGGTCGGAACTTCGCGTTATTCCTCTGTTTCCAGAGGCGCAGACTATCCCTTCACTTCTTTCAAGTGCCGGCGTTTGATCATGGCCGTAGATTTACCCCGAAGGGTAGAGACCACAATCTCACGTTCCGAAGAACGATCAGTCGTTACGGGGTCAAGCTCGAATAGAGCCGACTTCCCACGGGATTACCCTTTCGCGTCACGACGTCCTTGAAGCGTCGCATACGAGGAGGGCTTCCCCGTTATGAGCCGGTACGGGCAATTCGATTACCCGACAAGGAATTTCGCTAGCAGCCTTACCTAATCGCAATTAGGCGGACGCCAACTTCCTTTGGATTGGCATCCCTGCATGTCGCCATGCAGACGGGACCATCTCATCATCCAGTGTCCTGGATGTCTGGCGTATGGCCTCTGAGGATTCTGATGAGCTCGTGCCTGGGTTTACGCCGGTTCATCGTCTGCACCACCTCGACGATCTCGATGAGACCGTCTCGAGTCTTGTGGTGCCCACCGGCCATCAACTCGACGCAGTAAGCGAACTTCTCAAAGTCGAGCCGTTTGGCCGTTCGGAGAGGATGCTGCCGAAAGAACGGAATAACCCGTTCGAGCAGATCCTCGCGACGACAGATGACGTAGCGGTTGAGATGCTCCCGGTGGTTGGCGTTCCTCCGGTTGACGTACACCTTTCCCGCTCCAAAGAACTCGCGGAGCTCGTGGAGACAATCGGCGCTGCTCGCGCCTTGTGTCACCACGAAATCATGCGAGACCTGGTATCCGGTTTTGTAGCCCCTTCAGCCCGAACGGTGTGGTTGCCGTACGAGCCCGATCGAGAAGCATCCTTCTCCGTCTACAAAACCGATCACCCAACCACGGAACTCGATCAGCCTTTCCTGCTGATTTTCCGCACCCGTCACGTTGTCACTGTAGACATCCGACCGGACATCATAGTAGTGCGGGATACACGGGTTTTCCAGCATATAGCCAAATGCGCACCGCGCCGTTACCAACGCGGGGGGCAACGGTTTGCCTCCAAGGACATTCACATGTCCTTTTCAGCCATGTCACCTTAGGACGGTTATAGTTACCGCCGCCGTTTACCGGGGCTTGGGTTCAAGGCTTTGCCCGAAGGCTAACCTCTCTCCTTGACCTTCCGGCACCGGGCAGGCGTCAGCCCCTATACGTCGTCTTTCGACTTCGCAGAGACCTGTGTTTTTGGTAAACAGTCGCTTGGGCCGTTTCACTGCGGCCCCCTCGGGCTTTTGGCCGTAAAGGCCTAGACCCTACCGGGGCGCCCCTTCTCCCGAAGTTACGGGGCCATTTTGCCGAGTTCCTTAACGAGGGTTCTTCCGATCGCCTGGGTATTCTCTACCTGCCCACCTGTGTCGGTTTTGGTACGGGCACGCGCCACCTGCCTAGACGCTTTTCTAGGAGGCATGGCTTCAGGAACTTCGCTCCTTGTGGAGCTCGGCATCCCGTCTCAGGCTTATGACCGGCGGATTTCCCTACCGGTCGCCCTACGCGGTTACCCCTGGTCGACCATCGCCAGGGTTTCCTTAGCCTACCCCGTCCCGCCATTGGTCATAACGGTGGCTACGTGGTACAGGAATATCAACCTGTTCGCCATCGCCTACGCCTGTCGGCCTCGGCTTAGGTCCCGACTAACCCTGAGCAGATTAGCTTTACTCAGGAACCCTTGGGCATTCGGCGGACGAGTTTCTCACTCGTCTTTCGTTACTCGTGCCAGCATTCTCACTTCCCATGTCTCCACGGCTGGCTTACGCCGCCGCTTCACCGGCATGGGAACGCTCCCCTACCACTCCACGCAAGCGTGAAGTCCGTGGCTTCGGTTCCTAGCTTGAGCCCCGTTGAATTGTCCGCGCCCGACCACTTGACCAGTGAGCTGTTACGCACTCTTTGAATGGTGGCTGCTTCTAAGCCAACATCCTGGTTGTCTCAGCAATCGGACATCGTTTCCCACTTAGCTAGGAATTAGGGACCTTAGCCGACGGTCTGGGCTGTTTCCCTTTCGAGCACGAAGCTTATCCCCCGCACTCTGACTGCCGTGCTCTGGAATAACAGCATTCGGAGTTTGCCCGAGGTCGGTAAGCTGGTAGGCCCCCTAGCCCGAACAGTGCTCTACAACTGTTATTGAACGCACGACGCTATACCTAAATATATTTCGGGGAGAACCAGATATCTCTGAGTTTGATTAGCCTTTCACTCCGACCCACAGGTCATCCGCTCAGTTTTCAACCTAAGTCGGTTCGGTCCTCCACGGGGTCTTA
>JALYTI010000532.1 GCA_030854375.1 Acidobacteriota bacterium
TTTCAAGCGTAGTTCAGAAATGCGATAATTTCGAAAAATCTACACCGGGGAGGGTTATGGAATGCTGTGGAGAGGGCAACGCCAAAGCGAAAACGTTGAAGATCGTCGCGGTGTCTCACGCGGGGGTATGGCCATTGGGGGCGGCTTGGGTGGCATCATAGTTCTGGTAATTGCGTTGCTGTTGGGTGCAGATCCGCGCCAATTATTCGAACAGTTGCCGAGCGAGTCGCCGGCTTCGGGCACTCAAACTTCCCGGCCGACCAACCCGAAGGAAGAAGAACTCAAACAATTCTCGCTTACGGTTCTCGCCAGTACGGAGGACGTCTGGACCGACATCTTTCGTCAATCGGGCCAACAGTATCGGAAACCGACGTTGGTCCTATTCACAGATCAAGTTCGTTCGACTTGCGGCCTGGCAGGCTCTGCAGTCGGTCCTTTCTACTGCCCGGGCGACCAGAAGCTCTACCTTGACCTGTCCTTCTTCAATGAGTTGCAAACGCGTTTTCGCGCTCCAGGAGATTTTGCCGAGGCGTATGTGATCGCGCACGAAGTAGGTCACCACGTTCAACGTCTTCTTGGCACTATGGATAAAGTTGATTCTGCGCGCGTAAGGCTGGGCGAAGAACAGGCAAACCAACTATCAGTTCGCCTTGAGCTTCAAGCCGATTTCCTCGCGGGGGTTTGGGCGCATCATGCGCAGAAGAAGGGAATTCTGGAGCCGGGAGACATAGAAGAAGCGTTGGGGGCCGCCAGCGCAGTCGGCGACGATCGGCTTCAGCGGCAAACCCAGGGGTATGTGGTGCCCGACTCCTTCACTCACGGCACTTCCGAACAACGTACCCGCTGGTTTCGGAAGGGACTTGAGACCGGCGATATTCGGCAGGGCGATACCTTCAACGCGAGAATTCTGTAGGCCGCGTCAATGGCTGGATACTTTGAACAGGTCGGATCTGAATCAATGCCCTGATATTCAGGCTTCACAATCTGGCTGAATTCCTTAAGCTGCGGATCGCGCGTTTTCGCGCGCGTTGTTGCTAATTTCATTTATTGATTCCATCAGCGCGGAACGGACCTCTGGGGGTATCGAACCCCTAACGGCCAGACTGCGAAAGGCAGGAATGATGTCGGGCTGGTTACTGAAAGTCAGCAGTTTAATAACCGACAACTGAACGGCGGGATTTGAGTGCTTCTCAATAGTCTTAACCAGCGATTGAACTTCTCCCGCTTTGGCCATCAAAAAGAGTATCGAGAATGCGTCATAGGTTTTCTCTCGGCTTTCCCCGGCCAGACCATTAATCGCTTCGGCTGCCAGACCCGAGCCGTCAAGCGCTGAGGCAATCCTTCGCCGGCGCTCGGCAGATGCTTCACGAAGCGCCCGCGTGAAAGAAGCCGCATGATCCGGCTTAAACTCGTAAAGGGCACGAGCCGCAGCATTCCTAACGGACGCGGAATTGTCGTCAAATAGATTTGTAATTGATTTGAAAGCCTCGTCCTCATCCAACTGCGCTAACTTCTGCAGAGCAACTGCCCGGGCCGCAGGGTCGCCACTCTTTAAGCGCTCGGCCAAAGCTGAGGAGCTTGACGCATCTTCTTCCGCAGGTTCCAGGCCTTTTTCTATCTCTATGAGATCGATCGATTTAGCAAGATCCTCACTCGATACCTGCGGCGCGAAGGTTTCCTCGGGTTCTACCTGTGCTGACGCAAACCAATCGGCGCTGGCCAGGTCAATTTCTTCTTCAAAGCTTACTTCAACTTCAACATCACGATCGGCTGTGAGCGATGAAGTGGGCGCTTCGAGGACCTCCAACTCTGGTTGCAGGTCAAGCTGAGGAGGTTGACTCTCGATAACGAGATCCGCGATGGCATCAGTTTGCGGCTTGGTCTCTTCCTGATCATTCACAACGAACTCTTGCTCATAGGTCGTGGCAAACTGCCATGTTTCAACCGGTCGCAACGAGTCAATCGCTGCGTCGATCTCCGCATGAAGCTGATGCTCATGCTCGGCTGATTGCGGCGTCATAGTTTCTTCAATGGCTGGGATCGTGACCGGTTCTGCCGCAAAGACCTCCCGGTCGATTAAGATCGGTTCCGCAATTGTCTGCTGGCCGAGTTCTTCCATTAGCAAACGCGCGTCTTGGTCCGCCTGAGCCCCAAGCGCTTCTTCCTGCGCACGGAGATGTGCCTTCGCTTCCTCGATGCGTTTGAATTGGTTAACCTCGGCTTTGCATAAGGCCTGAATCCTGGTATGGAGGAGTCGCTCCTTCTTTGTTCGCTGTTTCACTTCGAGCGCAGTCTCGTTAAGAATTGCTTCCAGACGAGCCACTCGATCTTTTTCTCGCTGGACTCGGCCGGCTTTCGTTTTCCCTCCCCGCTTGGCTTTCACTTTTTGCGACTTCGCGCCCCGACCTTTGCCCTTGGCTCCAGCTAGCTCGCGGCTTTCTAGTTGGGCCTGAAGTTGTGCCTCTACTTTCTCAATCCTCTTGAGTTGCACGGCCTCGGCTTTGCGCATTGCTTCAACTTCAGCCTTAATGCTCAATTCCTTCTCTGCCCATGCCTTGGCGTCTGAATCTATTTTGTCGCGAAGTGATACCAATTCTTCGAGTAAGAGCGTTTCCTGTTCTGCCTGGCGGCGAGCCTCGGCTTGAGCCTTGGACCGTCGGGCTTCAAGTTTCTCAATCTCTTTAGATTTCTTTGCCTCGGCCTTACGCAAGGTTTCGATTTCAGCCTTGAGTTCTTTTGTCTGCTCCGCTTTTAGTTGCAACTGGGCTTCGGCTTGTTTGCGAATTTCCTCTAG